>JAMOSE010000018.1 GCA_027063215.1 Sulfurimonas sp.
AATACTAAACGTGTAAAGCCAACTCTTTTTTAAGATACTCTCCCGTATAAGAGCCGGTTTTTTCATATGTTGCCGCAAGATCTTCAGGAGTACCTTCTGCGATAACAAGTCCACCGCCACTGCCCCCTTCAGGACCCATATCAATGATGTAGTCAGCATTTTTAATCATATCAAGATTATGCTCGATGATAAGCACTGAATTTCCAAGCTCTACAAACTTATGCAGTACATTTGTAAGTCTGTCCACATCGGCAAAGTGCAGTCCGGTTGTCGGCTCATCCAAGATATAGAGTGTTTTTCCGGTATCTTTACGACTAAGTTCTTTAGAGAGTTTAATACGCTGTGCCTCTCCACCTGAGAGTGTCACTGCATTTTGTCCAAGGGTAATATAGCCAAGTCCCACATCAACAAGTGTCTTCATTTTCTGATGAATTTTTGGAATCGGTTTAAAAAACTCAAATGCCTCTTCAACACTCATAGCAAGTACATCAGAGATAGTCTTACCTTTATAGTAAACTTCTAAAGTCTGATCATTATAACGTCGCCCTTTACAGCTGTCACACTTCACCATAATATCTGGCAAAAAGTGCATCTCAATTTTGATCTCACCCTCACCCTGACACTTCTCACAACGTCCACCTTTAACATTAAAAGAGAATCGTGAAGCAGTATAACCACGGATCTGGCTCTCTTTAGTTTGAGAAAAGAGGTTACGGATCTCATCCATCACCCCTGTATAGGTTGCAGGGTTACTTCGTGGTGTTCTTCCAATAGGACTTTGATCAAGATAGATCACCTTATCAACATTTTCAAGCCCTGTTATCTCTACACCGGCAACCTTATTAACCTTTCTGGCATGATTAAGCAGTTCTCTTGCTGTTGGCAGAAGTGTTTGAAGCATCAAAGAGCTCTTTCCGCTTCCACTCACGCCCGTAATACAGACAAAGTTGTTAAGTGGAATCTTTGCAGAGAGATTTTTAATGTTGTTAATGGTGACATTTTTTATCTCTATCCATTTCTCTTGAGGGCGTCTGTAGAAATACTCTATCTTCTTGCGTCCATAAAGATAATCAGCAGTCAGTGTCTTTGCTTTTTTCAGTTTTTCCAAAGTTCCGCTAAAAACAACCTCTCCACCAAATTTTCCTGCACTCGGACCGATATCAACAATAAAGTCAGCATTTTCGATTGTCTCTTTGTCATGCTCCACAACAATAACCGAATTGCCTTTTTCTTGAAGATTTCGAAGTGTTTTAATGAGTTTTAATGTATCTCTCTCATGCAGACCGATACTTGGTTCATCAAGTACATACATAACACCCGTTAAACCACTTCCGATCTGTGAGGCAATACGGATACGCTGAGCCTCTCCACCAGAGATAGTTCTTGCATCACGACCAAGCGTAATATATCCAAGACCTACATCATAAAGAAAAAAGAGTCGCTCACGGATCTCATTTAAAATCGGCTGAGCAATCTGTGCATGCTGTTTGTCAAGATAGTCAAAATTTGACGCATCTGCAAAGAACTTATAACTCTTTGCTATTGGCATCTCTAAGATTTCTGCTATCCCTTTACCTGCTACTTTTACAGCTAAAGACTCAAGACGCAGACGATTGCCACTACAGATATTACAGACCTTTTCACTCATATAGTCGCCGAGCTCTTTTTCATCTTTAAACATATCATAAGCGATACGGATGATCCCCGGAAAAAGACGTTTTACCTTATGTTTTTTCCATAAAAACTCTACTTCTCCTACATTTCCATGCAGTATTGCTTTTTGTTGATATGGCTCAAGTTCTGAATATGGCACAGTAATATCAATATCATTTGCTTCACAGAAGCCCTTCAAAAATGTAAAATAGTACCCTTTGTTAAAACCATAGACGATTTTTACCGCACCTTTTTCTATCGGTAAATCAGGATCTATAATCTTATCTACATCCAAGGCATAACGAAGACCAAGCCCGTCACATTCACTACAGGCACCCTTTGGAGAGTTAAAAGAGAAGGAAAGCGGTTCAAGTTCATCAAAACTGATCTTACAGTCAAAGCAGGCATTGTGTTCTGAGTAGTGAATGTGTTCTGGCAGATCCAAATCATCAGCATTTAAGATATCAATCTCAAGTTCACCATAACTCTCTTTGAGTGCTTTTTCAACCGAAGAAGCAATTCGTTCTTTATTTTCCTCTTTGACAACCACACGATCAATAACAACTTTAATAGTATGTTTTTTTGTCTTTGAGAGTTCTATCTCTTCATCAAGACGTACCATAACACCATCTATCATAGCACGGACATAACCCTTATGTACAAGTGACTCTAAAAGATCAACATAACTTCCTTTGTTATCTCGTACAAGCGGTGCCATCAGTACAAGCTTCGCACCCTCAGGCAGTTTTGCCACCTCATTGATAATATCTGATGCTGACATCTGTGAGATCACCTTGCCACACTTGTGACAGTGCTGAATACCTATACGTGCATATAAAAGTCGAAGATAATCATAGATCTCAGTAATGGTTCCAACTGTTGAGCGAGGATTTTTAGAGGTTGTCTTTTGATCAATGGCAATAGCAGGTGTGAGTCCGTCTATCTTATCAACATCGGGCTTACCGACACGATCCAAAAACTGTCTTGCATAGCTTGAGAGACTCTCCATATAGCGACGCTGTCCCTCTGCATAAAGTGTATCAAATGCAAGTGTTGACTTACCACTCCCACTAAGACCAGTCATAACAATAAGTTCATTTTTTGGAATAGTTAAATTAATATTTTTTAAATTATTCTCACGTGCACCAGTAATTACTATTTGATCTTTTTTTCTACTCAAATTTTCCCTTTAAAAAAATATTCTCTTTGCCAAATAAAGTACCACAAAAAGATAAAAAGTCACTAACAAACGCTTTTGTACTCTGTGTGTAACCTTCTCTTTAAGATGAATTCCCAAATAGACTCCAAAGAGTGAAGCCAAACCAATGACTACTCCGCTTGCATAGTCAATATGTCCTTGCATGGCATGAGAAATAAGCCCTGCTACAGAAGAAAAAACTACAAAAAAAAGCCCTGATGATGTCGCTTTTTTCAGCGGTATATGCAAAAATCCCACTAAAATAGGCACAAGCAAAATACTACCACCTACACCAATTGTCATACTAAAAGCACCTAAGATAAAACCTATAAGCAGCAGTAAAAGATAATGCAGCTCTTTTTCTTTAACATCTTTATGCGTTTTAAAAAACATTCTTAGTAATGCAAAAGATGTAAACGTAAAAAACATTAATTCTAGCGATCTGTCACTCAAAAGTGCTGCGATAAAACCACTTAACAGTGCCCCGCCAAAGCCACCAGCACCAATAATAGTGACCATTTTAATGTCAAGCGTACCTTTTTTGTTATTAAGATAACTGCCATATACAGAGCTAAAAATCATCTGTACAACAGAGATCCCTATAGCCTCTTTTGTCTCAAATCCAAGCATTAAAAGAAGCGGAATCAAAATCGTTCCACCACCTATGCCAAAAAAGCCTGAAAGAAGACCAACAAGAAGACCTAAAAACAAGAGCTCAAACATAGCTATCCATAAATTTTTTTGGAATTATACTCCAAGATCACTAAGATACTCCTTGCAGGCTTCTTGTTTAATTTTACTTTGTGTTTCATTCAAGTATAATCTATACAATTATAAAGTAGGGAAAAAAATGTTAGATACTATTAAAGAAGCAGCAGAAAATTTTTGTATTCACCAGATTCGTGAACCTTATGATCTTAAGGAAGGTTCAACACAAAAGAGAGCACTTATTGCTTATATAGATATTGACACAGAAGATAAAAAAAAGTACAGAGTTTATATTGCTTCTGATGAAGCATTTATGCAACAAGTCTCACAACTTTTTCTTGAAGAAGAAGAGAGTGATCAAGAGACACTTCAGGATATGACACTAGAAACTGCTAATTTAATCATAGGAAGTGCAAAAGTCATAGCACAGGAAACTACAAATAAACCTTTTACAATAGGCACACCAACATTTGAAAAAATTGGTAATTTTGATTTTGAAATCGATGCTTCTATGACAATTACAGTCGCAGAAAAAGAGTTAACCGTTGCCATTAAGGAAATAAATGTCCAATAAGAC
Source organism: Sulfurimonas sp. (assembly GCA_027063215.1). Taxonomy (GTDB): domain Bacteria; phylum Campylobacterota; class Campylobacteria; order Campylobacterales; family Sulfurimonadaceae; genus Sulfurimonas. The sequence goes on from JAMOSE010000018.1 coordinate 4,137, forward strand.
ACAAGAAGTAAAAGAGGTAGAAAAACCAACAGAAGAAGTAGACACATCTACTGATGATGATCTATCATGGATGGATTATTCCGGTATATTAGATATGGAAGTTGAATTTGTCTCGGATCTTGGTGAAACAGAACTTACTGTACATGAAATTTTACAACTTGAAAAAGGTTCAATTATTGATCTAAAAAAACCGGCTGGAGAATCAGTTGAATCTTATGTAAATGGAAGAATACTTGGAAAAGGAGAAGTTATGGTTTATGAAAAGAACCTTGCTATCCGGATTAACGAAGTACTTGATTCTTCTGCCGTACTTTACTATTTATCAAAGGAAAGATTATGAAAAAGTACCTACTACTCCTCTTCTTATTACCACTTTCACTGTTTGCTTCAAAAATTTTGAGTTATAATATTTATGACAGAACAGACAGAGCTGATCTGATGATAACTTTTGACACACCCTATCATGGTACAATCAGACAAAGTCATAGAAAATCAAAAATTATTATCAAACTTGAGAATGCAACGATAGAGTCTGCAAAAATCAAAAAAGTTTCTTCACGTTTTTTACACTCAATTGCTATTACTCCTATGCAAAATGAAACACAGGTTATCGCTGCTGTTCCATCTTCAGTTAAATTAATAGCTTCTAAAACAGCTGATGGATATGGACTACGTTTACGTTTCACAGCAAAAAAAGCCAACAAATCATCATCACATACAAAAGAGCTACAAAAAGAGACAACAAACACACTCTCAAACCTTCCAACAAAAAAGAGTAATGATCTTTCTCAGAGCTATTATATTGTTATTGGTATTTTGATTCTTAGTATTTTGATTCTTTTCTACATTAAAAGAAAAACTATACCACGGGCACAAAATACAAAACAGCAAAACAAACCATGGCTTTTTAATGCAAATAATCAAAAAGAACAAACACTCTCAACAATGCAAGCAGAAACTTCTCAAGAGTTACAAGAAGTAACTATTCGCTTTCAAAAAGCTATAGATAGTAACAACAGTGTAGTTATGCTTGATTTTGGTAAAGAGAGCTATCTTATTCTTATGGGGAACAGTAATATCTTGCTTGATAAATTTCATGAAGACAAACCAAGTTCACAACAAGAATTTGAATCAATCCTGCAAAATAGACATGAAGAGTTAGAAAACTTTTTAAATAGAAATAAAAAACAAGAAGAAAAAGAACCGCTACAAGCCTATAAAGAAAGAGCTGCTTCACTTAGTTACAGTGAAGAGTTTTAATCACATTAGACTTTTTTCTTTTGTGTGTGATTTTCAAAACGCTCTTTAAGCAGCTTTTTAATAGTATGTATATTTTGTAAGTTCAGTTGATACTGTTCATCCATAAGTTTATTTATATGAAAAACTTCCGTTACTGTAATGCCATATGGATCTTTTTTCTCTTTTGATTGTTTTTCATTATCATCAAAACTATAAAGATAGAGATTTTTACGTGTTGTTTGAATATAGTACGTCAAGACTATCTCATCTGAATGTTTTTTCTCAATAGCAACAACAACACGTTGATCATCTTTATAGGTATCTTCTTTAAGATCTAAAATATTCTTGGCATCATCCAAAGAGAGATAACCTATATAAAATTTATTATACAAATCATGATAACGTTGAATCTTATAGTTGTATAAGAAACTCATATCTACAATATGTTTTGGATGCGAACGGAGTTTTTTTGTAATCCAACTCATGGTATTATAATATCTAAATGGATGCAGTTTAAGCGTATGTGCTTCAATCATTTTTTTTGAAGCGATCTTGTCTTTTGGCTGCAACTTCTGCTTATCAAGTTTGGTAATATATTCTAAAACCTCTTTTGCAGAAAACTCTTTTGTAAACCAGACTTTACAGTAAGAGGGAAACTGTTTTGTACCTGTTGCACCCTCATTTAAAATAATCAATGACTTAATTGTATAGTTTGGAAAAATAATCTCTAAAAGTGCCTTCTTTTTTCTCAATCTTTTTCGTAATTTTAAGACAGACTTAACAAGTGTCATCTCTACAAAATAGAGTTCATTGTTTTTTGTAATAAACATCGCATCAAACTCAGATATTTCACGAGACTTAGTTCGATAGACTATCTGCTCTTTTTCACTGATAGAAAGTGTATTTGCATAGGCTTTGTGTTTTGACTGATGAAAGCCCTTGAGAATAAACTTTGTAATATAATCATTTTCCTCAGCATATCGAAGCAGTTTCTCATACAAAAAGTTTTCATAAACTTCACCCTCAAAAGAGCGGTATGAACTTAGATATAAAGGATCCTCTATATCTATCCCTTTTTTGATTAAAGAGAGCAGATGCTTTGTATTATAGATATAATGCAAAAGATTATCTGCTATATCATCTTTTACAAGGTTTTTAATTGATTTGGATATCTCTAAACTCATGCTAACTCTGCTTTAGAAAAAAATTCATCAAGGATATCACGAAACTCTGTAACATCACTGATAGTGTTTACCTGATTACGAAGTGCTGAAGCACCACGATATCCTTTCGTATAGGTATGTGCATGCTTACGAAATAAAATAGCACCATACGCACCATAAAACTCAATCATCTTATCAAAGTGCTCCATTATGATCTCATGTTTTAAAGCCAAATCAACATTGGCTTCACCATTGCGCAACTGATGAAAAATCCAAGGAGCTCCGACTGCTCCACGACCTATCATAACACCATCCGCTCCAGTATGTTCAAGTACCCATTTTGCTTTTTCATAAGAGTCTATATCACCATTGGCAATCACAGGAATACTAACCGCTTCTTTAATCTCGGCAATAGCATCATAATCGACAGGAGCCTTAAATTTTCCGGCACGTGTACGACCATGAACTGCTAAAAAATCGGCACCGCTGTCTTCAACAACTTTTGCAATTTCTATATGATTTTTCTCTTCAAATCCAAGACGAATTTTTACAGAAGTAAGTTTTTTATTTGATGTTGCTTTAATTGTTTGAATAATCTCACCCATTAGAGGAAGATTTAACAGTAAAGAACTTCCACTTCCATGTCCAACAACCTTAGGCACAGGACAACCACAATTCAAATCAATAATATCTATACCCTCTTGTTCATTTAAAATTTCTACAGCCTGTTTAACAATATCTACATCATTTCCGGCAATCTGAACAGAGTAAGGATCTTCAAAAGGAGATTTTTCAAGCATTTTAAGTGTTTTTTGTGAACCATGCGCCAAAGCATTAGAACTGAGCATCTCACTCACTGTCAAGTCTGCTCCAAACTTTTTAACAACACTGCGAAGAGGAAGATCAGTAAAGCCCGCCAAAGGGGCTAATACATAAAGAGGTTTTTCAAAGGAAAGATTTTCTATCATATTTTATACAAAGAGATAGATACTGTAGTTTTTACCACACTCTTTTAAAGCACGATAAGCTCTAAAGTTTTCAAACTCATCAGGATGAGCATTTTGTAAAATCTCATCAGCAAGATCAATCATTCCTAAATCAAAAAGAGTAAAAAGATATGCATCCATAACTTCATCATGGTTGTTATTACTCAATGTTTCAAAAAGTTTCATTCTTTGTTCAGGAACCATTCCTACTTTGGAAAGTCTCATTGCAAGGTCAATATAATCTTTTTTTGAATATTCAAATTTTTTCAAAACTTCGATCAACTCTTCATGAGGAATAACCAAAGGATGCTCTTTAGAATTAATACGTGATAAAATTATATCAAAAGACTCCTCTGTTAAAAAAGCTTTATATTTTAAAACATTTTGCAGTGATGCTGTTTTTACATATTCAGTATAAATATATTGACAAAATGATTCAGCATATTTTGTACAATTTGCAAGAATATCAGCAGCTGAAATATCACCTTTTTGAAATCTGTTTTTTTCATTTTGAATAACCAAAGGATTGTCTGGTAAAAGATTAAAAGGTCTTAAATCCACTACTTTACCATGTTTAATATCATCAATCATACGTAAAACTTTATCAATTTTTTCATTTCCCGTATTACCAATAAAATCACCATTTGGTATGATAGTAGTATTTTCAAGAAGTTTTCCAAGAAGCTTATATCTCTCAGTTTTAAAATTATAACTTCTCATTCTTTTACCTAAATAGGCTTCGATAATGGCATCAATGATTTTTTCAAAATCTTTTTCATATCCACGAAGTCTAAAACTTCCAAGCATTGAGTAAAATGCCATATGAAAAACACTGCCCAGATAAAGAACAACCAATGGTGCAACAATCCATACCGCAACTGGCAACATTGGCATATGAACACCAAAAATATCTATACTCGTAGTATCATGACTGACATATGCATAAACATACCATCCGACAAGTCCTATCCAAATAAACGCAGCTACCGAATATCTTTTTATATACATTTTATTTTCCTTAGTTAGATTTTTCTACAATTTCTCTACAATCAATACAGTAAATTGCATGTGGTTTTACTTTTAAACGTTGAAAACCGATATCATCTTCACACATTTCACAAATACCATACTCACCATTTGCTATCTTTGTCAATGCTTTTTCAATCTCATCAAGCTCTTTTGTCTGTTGTTGCACTATTGCACTTTCAACCATTGAGTTATTATTCACAGAGGCATGATCACCCTCGTCATTAAGCTCTAAATTGCTCAACTGATTTAATTCGCTGTTTACACTACTAATATTCTTTAGAATCTGTTCTTTACGACTCTTTAATATTTCTTTAAAATAATTTAACTCACTTGCCTGCACGTATGCTTTCCTTATTTATGATATGGATGATTACTCAGTATGGAAAAACCTCTGTAAATCTGTTCTAACAAAACTGCTTTTGCTATCTTATGACTCATAGTTATTTTTCCAAGGCTTATTACAGCATTACTTTTTTTCAAAAAGCTCTCTTCAAAGCCATAAGCACCACCAATAAAAAATTTAACGGACATTTTATCATTTAATAGCTTACTAAATTCAAAACTGTCGATTAATTTTCCATCAGGATGTAAAGTTATACAAAAATCTTTCCCAATATAAGGTTCTAAAACCTTTGAATATGCCTCTTGAGCAGCTTTTTGAGATATAGTGTGTGCTTTAGTTACATCTTTTGTAAAAATTTCTGTATCTTTGACTTTTGCAAAGCGACTTATCATTTTTTCTAATTCTTTGTAGAGAGGATCATAAAGCGTCTTCTCTTTTTTTGCTATAGAGATAATTTCAAGATTCATTATAAAAGACCACTCCCTATAACATGATAGGTAACATTTTGAAATTTATCATCCAAACGAACACCACCAATTGCTGCAACATAATGTTTTGAGAGCTTTGCAATACTATCTAACTTTTCACCTAAAACAGTAGATATATCACTCTTTGTAGAAGTCTCTCTGTATGCCCCAAGACCTATGTAGTTTAGATCCATATCATTTGCTTCAAGAACTTCTTGCTTGTTATGTGTTGATATTCCAAGAATTTTATCACTGCCTATAACACTACGTAAAATAGCCACAGCTTTTTTTATATCTGGATCTATGTTATATAAATCTTCCTGCCCAACATGCACCCCATCACAAAATTCTATCAGTTCATAGGCATCATTGACAATTAAAAAACCGTCATAATTCTTTCTAATATCTATCAACTGTTTTTTTATAAAAGCAATATCTGCATTTTTTGCACGATACTGTATAATCTCTGCTTTGTGTTCTTTAGCCTTATTTAAAAATTTATCAACAGTGATACCTTTTCTATCAAGCATATCTTGATCGCATAAAGCATAGAGTCGCATACTAATCGTTTAACATCATTCGCATAAGATCAGCAAGAGTCTTTTTGAGTTCATTACGATTAACAATCATATCGATAGAACCTTTTTCAAGTAAAAACTCTGCACGCTGAAAACCTTCTGGAAGTTCAGATCCGATTGTCTGTTCAATTACACGTGCTCCTGCAAATCCAACAAGGGCACCCGGTTCAGCAATGATTATATCTCCAAGATTTGCAAATGATGCAGATACACCACCCATTGTTGGATCTGTTAATACAGAGATAAATGGAAGTCCGGCATTTGCAAGTTTACCAAGTGCTGCCGAAGTTTTACTCATTTGTAGCAGTGAAAAAGTTGACTCTTGCATTCTTGCTCCGCCAGAAGCTGAAAGGATGACAAGCCCCTCTTTGTTATCAATAGCCCGTTTTACAGCACGAACTATCTTTTCACCTTCTACAGATCCAAGAGAACCACCCATAAAGGCAAAGTCAAAAATCACAAGCTGTACAGGCACCCCATTCATTTGACAACTTCCAGCAACAACTGAAGATTTTCTTCCTGTTTTTGCTTCGCTCTCTTCAAGCCGTTTTTTATAGGGCTTTTTATCAACAAACTTTAAGGGATCTACTGGTTCAAGTTCAGCATCAAACTCAACAAATGTTCCTTCATCTGCAAGGAGTTTCAAACGTTCTTTTACACCAATACGAATATGATATCCACATTTAGGGCATACATAATTTTGATTCTCAACCTCTTTATAGTACATTAAAGAGTGACAAGATTTACATTTAATCCAATGAGAACCGGCTTCTTCTTTTTCAGGCTGTTTATTATCAAAAGTTTTCGTAAAAAGGTCAAGTAAATTCAAAAAAATATCCTTATATTATAATAGTGCACTATTATAGCAAATTTATCCTAACATTAAAGTTGATCTGAAGATTTTATAGAGAAAAATAAAAAGAGAAGAAAAAATTATTTCTATCCTTTTTAAGAAGGATAGAAAAAAATAGATTTATAAAAGTGAATTCGCAATACTTCGAGCAGCTTCACGACCATCAAAAGCAGCAGTTACAACTAAATCTGCACCACGGAAACAATCCCCTCCGGCATAGATACCGGCTGTTGATGTCTCATGTGTCTCTTCATTAATAATAATCCCACCCCATGCGTTTGTTTCAATACCATTTTCAGCTAAGAATGAAGGAACAGCAGGATTAAAACCAAGAGACATAATCACTATATCTGCATTGATTCTATGCTCACTCCCTTTAACTGTTTCCATTCGTTGACGTCCAGACGCATCTTTAGCACCCAGTGTCGTTTTTACAACTTCAACTGCAACAGCCTTTCCTTCATCATTGAGTACAATCTCTTTTGGAGAAACAAAGAAAGTAAAGTCAACTCCCTCTTCCATTGCATTTTTATACTCTTTTCTCGATCCTGGCATATTTTTTTCATCACGTCTATAAAGACATGTTACAGATTTTGCACCCTCACGTTTTGCAGTACGAAGACAATCCATAGCAGTATCACCACCACCGATTACTACAACATTTAGATCTTTAAAATCAAACTTTTTATCATAATCAAGTTTAAAATTTTTTCTTTGAATAGCTGTAAGATAATCCATCGCAGCATAAACATTTGGAGCATTTTCACCTGCTATACCTGCTGATTTTGCTTTTGTAGCCCCCACACCGATAAACATTGCATCATGTGAATTTGCTATCTCTTCAAAAGTAATATCACGCCCAACTTCACAATTAAGAACAAGCTCAAGTCCTGCTTCTTGTAAAAGCTTGACACGACGCTCAACAATCTTTTTGTCAAGTTTAAAGTTAGGAATACCATATGTTAAAAGTCCACCTGCACGATCTGCTTTTTCATACATAGTAACAGCAATACCCGAACGAAGTAGATAAGTCGCAGCTGAAAGACCAGCAGGTCCGCTTCCAATTACTGCTACTTTTTTATCTGTCATAATTCCAGGAAATTCAGGCTTATAACCGGCTTTGAAACCAGCTTCGGTAATATGCGTCTCAACCGAACCAATAGTGATAGCACCATGGCCGTCATTAAGTGTACAGTCACCTTCACAGAGTTTGTCATGCGGACAAACTCTACCCATAACTTCAGGAAACGGTGAAGGTTCATTTGAGAGTTTAAATGCAAACTCCAAATCTTTTTCACTTATAGCTTTTAACCATTGCGGAATGTAGTTATGAAGAGGACATTTGTTCAAACAAAACGGATCCCCACACTGAATACATCTGTCACTTTGAGTAGCGGCTTCATCACGATCAAATACCTCATAGATTTCACCAAAGTCTTTCGTTCTCTCAACGACAAGTCTCTTCTCTGGGTCAATTCTCTCTGTTGTTAAATATTCTCTCATTATTAATCTCCATTCTCTAGGTTAAGTGGTAGCTTCGTTAAGTTTTTCGGTTTTACCAACCAGAAGTTTCTTACTTCTACTCTAAAGTTTTCAAGCAGATCCTGTGCTTTTTTACTACCAGTCTCTACTACATAATCTTTTAACAGACGTTTGAGATAGTGACGTGCTTCATCACCCTCATCTGTATCAATTCGAACAGCTTCTACAAGTTCACCATTTACATTTTCAATAAAACTGTGTTCTTTATCATACACGAAACTGATTCCACCTGTCATACCCGCACCAAAGTTGATACCTGTACGACCAAGGATCACAACTACACCGCCTGTCATATATTCACAGGCATTGTCCCCTGTTCCTTCAACGATAGCAAATGCACCGGAATTTCGAACTGCAAAACGCTCACCAACACTTCCAGATACATAGAGTTTACCACCCGTTGCACCATAAAGACAAGTGTTACCACCTGCTGAGTAAGCTTCACCCTCATTTTCAGAAGTAATAATGATTTTACCGCCATGCATACCTTTACCGATGTAGTCATTTGCTACACCTTTAAGATAGATAGAGACACCATTAATCAAAAATGCTCCAAGTGCCTGACCTGCAACACCCTCAAGATTAATTTTAATCGTATCAGGTTTAAGACCCTCATCACCATAAAATTGTGCAATTTCACCAGAAATACGTGCACCAAAACTTCTGTTAAGGTTACAGATCGCACTCTTAATACGAATAGGATGTTCTGGATGTTTAATAGCAACATACGCCTCTTTTAAAAGCTCCTGTTCATATGAATTGTCATCAAAAGGCGGATTAAATGGTTGTTGATGTGTATCTACACCCTCTTCTTTATGAAGCACTGCAGAGAAATCAAATTTTTTCGCAAAATCATCTTCTTTTACTTTAAGCAAATCAACACGACCGATCATCTCCTCCATAGTTCTGTAACCAAGCTCTGCCATAATAGCTCTTACATCTTCAGCAAGCAGTGTAAAGTAATTGATAACTTGATCAACATGCCCTTTAAAGAACTCTTCACGCAACTTTTCATTTTGTGTAGCAATACCCACAGAACATTTATTTACATGGCATATTCGAAGCATTTTACAACCTACGATTGTAAGTACACCTGTACCAAATGCATATGACTCAGCACCAAGAAGTGCAGCTTTTACAACATCAAGACCGGTTTTAAGCCCACCATCAGTTTGCAGTTCAACCAAACTACGAAGGTTATTTGCTTTAAGTGCATTATGTGCTTCAGAAAGACCTAGCTCCCACGGATTACCCGCAAACTTAATAGAAGTCAGTGGAGCAGCACCCGTACCACCATCACCACCAGAGATGATGATCTTATCTGCGTATGCTTTTGCAACACCCGCAGCAATTGTACCAACACCGACAGTCGAAACAAGTTTTACTGCAACACGAGCTTTAGGATTAACCTGTTTCATATCAAAAATAAGCTGTGCCAAATCCTCAATAGAGTAGATATCATGGTGTGGCGGAGGTGAGATGAGTGTAACACCCGGAACAGTATGACGAAGCTTACCGATAAGTGGTGTTACTTTATGCCCTGGAAGTTGTCCACCCTCACCCGGTTTTGCACCTTGAGCAACTTTAATCTGGATCTCTTCAGCTGAACGAAGATACGCAGGAGTGACCCCAAAACGACCAGATGCAACCTGTTTGATCTTAGAGACTCTCTCCGTTGCAAAACGCGCTTTATCTTCTCCACCTTCACCAGAGTTAGACTGACCACCAATTCTGTTCATTGCAATTGCAATAGTTTCATGTGCTTCCGGTGAAATAGAACCAAGAGACATTGCTGCTGATGCAAAACGTTTAAAGATCGCCTCTTTAGGCTCTACTTCAGAAATATCAATCGGTTTTCTATCGGACTTGATATCTAAGAAATCACGGATCATCTTCAGACCACGTCCCTCTACAAGTTTTTTCAGCTCTGCAAAATCTTCCGCTTTTCCGCTTGATGCCATTCTATGAATCGCATGAATAACAGCAGGACCAAAGTCATGGTGCTCTTGACCTGTATAGAACTTATAAAAACCACCAATGTTGAGTGGGAAGATCTTTTTAAATCCATCATTTTTAAATGCTGATGCATGGTACTTCTCTAATCGTTCATCAATATCTTCATATGTAAGACCAGGAACTACACAATGAGAAGATTCAAAACAATCTTCAACGATCTCACGGCTAAGACCCATAACATCAAAAAGACCTGAATTTCTGTATGATGCAATCGTAGCAATACCCATTTTTGACATAATTTTCAAAAGTCCGCCATTGAGAGCGGTATGTACTGACTTCAATGCTTCTGGGATTGTAATTTTTGAGTTCTTTTTACGTTTAAGCTGATTGATAGCTGTTGCAAAAAGCAAATTAGGATATATTGCACTTACACCATACCCTATTAAAACTGCTGCAGAATGTGAGTCAACAACTTCACCAGTTACAGCAATCATAGATACTAAATGACGTACCTTGGCTTTGAGTAATGCAAAATTAATACGCCCTACTGCCATAGCCATTGGAATAGTCTTTTTCTCTGCACTAAACGCACTATCATCAAGAATAACAATTCTTGTACCATCATCTTTTACAGAATCTATAATCTGTGCAACAAGGCTATCGAGTGCTTCACGAAGTGATCCGCTATATGCAGTTGAAAATGTCTCATTTTTATAAAAACTCTGATAAGATGGTGACTTTTCATCTCCAAAAGATTTCAATACTTCCAGCTTCTCTTTTGTAATAATAGGAGAAATAGATTTAAGTCTGTGTGCATGGGAAGGAATCTCATCTAAGATATTGTGTACTTCACCAAACCCGCTATTGAGACTCATAACAACTTTTTCACGAATTGGATCAATCGGTGGATTTGTTACCTGTGCAAACTTCTGTTTAAAAAAGTCAGTAAAATTTCTCTGTTTGTCAGAAAAAGCAGCAAGCGGTGTATCATCACCCATAGATCCAACAGCCTCTTTGCCATCAGTAATCATTGGTTCAATAACCTGTTCTACAATCTCTTCTGTAACATTATAAAATTTCTGTTTGCGAACCAATTCATCTTCATCCATCGCTTCAGCTTCACTATACTGCTCTTCAACATGTTCTTGAAGATAGATCATATGCTCATTGAGCCATTTCATATATGGATTTGAAGATTTAAGATAGTTATCGATCTGATCTGATTTTAATACTTTTCCATATTTAAGATCAAGTCCAAGCATCTCACCTGACTGCAGGCGACCACGTTCTTTAATCTCTTCTTCTTTAATATCAACAACACCGTATTCAGATGCAATCAAAAGATTATTGTCATGCGTAATGATATATTTTGAAGGACGAAGACCATTTCTGTCAAGTGCACAACCAATATAGCGACCATCTGTTACAGAGAATGCAGCAGGACCATCCCATGCTTCAAATACTGTAGAGAAGTACTCATAAAATGCACGAAGTTCAGGATCCATATGCGGAGCATTTTGCCATGCTGAAGGGATAAGTGCACGAACTGCTTTAAAGAAATCCATACCATTAACAAGTAAAAACTCTAAAAAGTTATCAGCAGATGCAGAGTCTGATGCACCAGGCTGTAAAATAGGAAGCAGTCTCGCTATCTCTTCTTGCGTAAATACTTCAGATTTGATAGACTCTGATTTAATAGCAACATTAATACGGTTTCCTTCCACAGAGTTGATCTCACCATTATGCGCAACTGCACGAAATGGCTGTGCTAAACGCCACTCTGGAAGTGTATTTGTTGAAAATCTTTGATGAAAAAGGGAAAAAGAGATTTTAAATGCTTCATTTTCTAAATCTTTATAGAACTCTTTAATATGTGTAGGCATTACCAGCCCTTTATAAGAGAGAACTCTACTACTCATAGAAGCGATATAAAAATCTCTGTCATCTACGAGCTTATGCTCTACTTCTTTACGAGAAAGATAGAGTAATGCATCAAATCTGTTTGTAGCCATAATTGAGTTAGGCACAATAAAGAGTTGAATAATATTTGGAAGTGTTTGTAAAGCTTGCTCACCTAAAGCATTTGTATTTACAGGTACTTCACGACGAAGTACTACTTTTAAGTCATTATTCGCACAGATTGTTTCTATAGTATCTAAATGCTTCAGATCTTTTGTAAATACAGAAGCAACTGCAAATTGATTTGCAAGTTCAACTCCGTTTGCTGCGGCTTCCTTGCGCATAAACTCTTCTGGCATAGAGAGCAGCAGTCCACTACCGTCTCCTGTTTTTCCATCAGCTGCAACCGCACCACGGTGCATCATACGCTCTAGTGCAGTAATAGCATCATTTAGAACCTTACGTGAAGGTTTGTTGTCGATGTTCGCAACAAGACCAAATCCACAGTTATCCTTAAACGATCTTAATAAATCATGATGTTCAACCATTTTCACTCCCAAATTTTCAAATTCATGTAAATAATATTACAGTTTAATCTCTTTTTAAAGAAACTTAGTCTATTTAGACAAAAGTTATTTATTATACTCTTATTTAGTTTAAGTAAGTATAATATGATTAGTAATATAAGATATTTTTCGTCAATATGAGTATAAAGGAAGCACTTAGTGAAAGGTTTTATCATAAATCTTAACCGCGTTAAAGAAGAAGATTTAATAGTCACTATTTTATCACGTGGCAGCTTAGAGACGCTTTACAGATTCTATGGAGCACGTCATGGCACCATCAATCTTGGTTTTATGATCGACTATGAGATAGAACCCTCTGCTAAAAGTACCATTGGACGTTTAAAAGATGTGATCCATATTGGATATAAATGGATCAATAACAGAGAACTCCTTGGTTTATGGCAAAATTTTACAGCCCTTTTTTATAAACATCTCAAAGATTCAGAATCGATTGGTGATTTCTATTTTGATCTGCTTGAAAATGCTTCACAAGAGTGGAATCGACAAAATCCAAAACGTGTAGCTGTTGAAGCCTATGTAAAACTACTTGAACATGAGGGACGTCTACATAAAGAGATGTACTGTTTTTTATGTTCTGCAAAAATAGAACAAAATATCTCTTTACTCAGAGCATATCTGCCTACACATGAAGCATGTTCACACAGCTATTCTATAAATGCAAAAGCACTTCATGAACTGTATGAAAACAAATCTTCTTTCTTTTTAGATGATAAAGAGATAGATCGACTCTGGAATCTCTTAATGGAGGGGCTTTAAAACAGACTTCTTTTTACTGTACTCAACGATCATACCATGGAACTTGGCAAAAGCGAAAAAAAGCGCTTCTTGAGAAAAATGCTTTTTCAAATCACTCTCTAAAAAATATTTATACTCACTGTATCGTCTAAAAACAATTCCATACTCTTTTAATACTCTTTTGGTATAACTATCGACAACCATCTCTGGTCGAAAACAAGCATAACAAAGAATAGCATCAGCACTCTCTTCGCCTATTCCTTTTTGCTCTAAAAGCCAATCTCGTGAGACACTCTTTTGAAAATTTTCAAACGTACCAAACGTATCTTTAATATTATGTGAGAGTTGCAAAAGTCTTGGTGCTTTTTGATTATAAAATCCACTCGGTTTTATTTTGATTTTCAATACATCCTCATGCAGTGTTACAAAAGCATCTAATGCTAAAAAGCCTTCTAAATTTTTAAGTGATTTTTCAACATTTCTCCAAGTTGTATTTTGTGTAAGCACAGCTCCCACAACTACTTCAAATGTTCCTGCATTTGGCCACCAAAACTTTGGAGAATCTTTTAAAAGATCAAGTTTCTCCAGCTCATTATAAATTTCATAAGCACTTTTTTGCATAGAACTCTCTAGCAGGCTCTTTTTTTAGCCACAAGTGAAGCTACACGGGTTTTCTCGCCTCTAAGATTAATATCTTCTCGTTCTTCATAGTAAATAATATCAAGCCCTATAAACGCATGCAGGAGTTCATTTTGACGTAGAAGATATTCAGGATTTTGTGGATTATCAAAATCTCCATGAGCGATAATAAATGTCTCAAAGATCACAACACCATCTGCTTTAAGTGCCTCTTTGATCTGATGGTAAAAACGGCGATTAAGATAGTTCATATTTATAATAAGATCATACTTGTTTTTTTCCAAATTATACTCATCAAGATCTACTTCAATTTTATGAATATTAGCATCTTCACGTACGTGTGAGAGTGCATAGTCACTCAGATCCACCGCATCTACTTCAAAACCCTTATCCGCTACAAAATGTGTATTTCTACCTTGTCCACAAGCAATATCAAGAGCATACCCAACATTTGCCTCACCAATATATTTCTCTATAATAGGCTCAACATAATCACGAAAAGGCTTCTCCTGATATCTTTTATTCCAACGTTCTTTATCACT
>JAMOSE010000019.1 GCA_027063215.1 Sulfurimonas sp.
TTACCAGTAGAAGTTGCAGTATTTGCAGCCCCTAATACACCATCATCATCTACAGAAGAGTAAGCAACTTTGATTGTAACTAAATCTTTTACTTCATAACCTAACATTAAAGCATATGTTGAAGAATTATCAGTATTAGTAATACCTAAGCTATTTCCACTTTTTACTTCTACCGAAGCATACTGAGCACCAGCTACAAGACCTTCAATTTTTTGACATTTAAGATCTGCTTGTAACCAATATGCATCTGCTAATCTTGTCAGATCAAAATACCATGCCTGTACAGTAAGTGGTTTAAAAGAGTTGTTGATAATACCAACTGCATATGCTCCGTCTGTACCATATGTAGCAAATTTACCACTACCATTTACAACAGGAGCTGCTGCTAAACTTAATGCGTTCACATTACTGTGTAAATTTTCTCCAAATGCTTCCGTACCATTACCGTTACCAACATAAGCACCTACTAAAGTAGTATCTGGAATATCTTGATTAATAACTACTGCCGCTTCAAAAGTATTTTTCTCTATTGACCATGTTTCAGTAAATACTAATGGAGTATCTAATTGCATACGACCAAGTTTAGCTGTAGTTTTACCAACAGTTGCCGCTACCCATGCTTCTGTCATCCAGTTTGCATTTTTAACTTTAGCTCCACCTAATGGAGAACCATACGAAGCACCTGTTCCTGTAGTTGCATTATGTGCACTGCCCCATACGTTAGATACTAAATTATTTTCTAAACCAAGTGTAGAAAGCACTGTATATCCAGCACCTGCACTGATAGATACTAAATCATTTTTTACTAAATCAGTAGTAACATTTAAGCTAAGAGCAGCATCTGCAGCTGAATTATCTTTACTGAAAAGATCATCCTTACCCGATAAAGCTGCATAACCAGCTTTTGCATCAGTTGTACCATAATAAAGTTTAGCATCACCACTAACCTTCGTATTTTCAATAGCAAATGCACTAGAACCAATTAGTAGTGCTGCCACTAAACTCATTTTTGTAAATTTCATATATTCTCCTTGTTTTTTACAAATTTCAATTTGCAGTATAACATAATCTTTTCTTAACTTAGTATAAATTTGTACTCATTTATCTTATTTTTGGCTATAATTTTCAGTATGAAACAACTAATTATACTATTAAACTCACTCTTGTTAGCTTTTGTTCTTAGCAACTGTACTTCTTCTATTAAAGCAACACCATCACAGAATACTGCTTTAAACAGTATAAGTAACTCTAATGCTAGTGAAAAAAAAGAGGGGGCGATGCAAAAGTCGCTTGACTCATGGTTAAAAAACGATTGGGAACCTACTGTCAGTAAAGACAAAGAGATTCAGAAGAAGTATATGGAAAAGAAAAAAGAGGTAAAAACAAAAACTTCAATCGAAAAATCTCAAAAATCACAGTTTATTGATAAAGAGAATAAAAATTTTACACTTCAAGAGTATGTCGATAAAGCTTCTGCATATATGAAAGCAAAACCAAATGATTACAATAGCTCTCATGTTAAAAAAGTAGAGTCACTCCCTGTCATAGGAAAATAACTCCAGTCAAAAAGAGATTTTATTTCTCTCTTTGATCCCAAGCCAGAACAGTTTTACCTGCTTCATTTGTTTCAGCCATTGCCATACCCATAATGTTATAACCATTATCTACATAATGTATTTCACCCGTTACACCGCTACTGAGGTCACTAAGCAGATACATAGCAGAGTTACCGACTTGTTCAGTTGTTACATTTTTACGAAGTGGAGCATTTGCTTCATTCCATTTTAATATTTGAGAAAAATCACCGATACCTGCAGCTGCAAGTGTTTTAATAGGACCTGCAGAAATAGCATTCACACGTTGTCCTTTTTTACCAAGGTCTACAGCCATATAACGTACAGTTGACTCTAACGCTGCTTTTGCAACACCCATTACATTATAGTTTACAATATATTTTGGTCCACCAAGATATGAAAGTGTAAGAATAGAAGCATCATCACTCAAAACTGATTCTAAACGATTTGTAAGGTCAATAAGTGAATATACAGAGATATCCATAGCAATTTGAAATGCCTGTTTTGTTGTCTTAATAAAAGGTTCAGAGAGTGCCTCTTTGGGAGCGAATGCAACAGAGTGAACAAGAAAATCAATTTTTCCGAAATCTTTCTCTATCTTTGCAGCAAGTCCCGCCATATGTTCTTCATTACTTACATCAAGCTCATACACATACTCACTACCAAACTCTTTAGCGATTGGTTCAACTCTTTTTTTGAGTGCATCATTGAGATATGTAAATGCCATTTCAGCACCCTGCTGATGACACGCTTTTGCAATTCCGTATGCGATTGATTTGTTATTTGCCAGCCCGACTATAAGACCGCGTTTACCTTTCATTATCATCTATTTTTCTCCTTAAAATTATTTTGTAGTTTGATGATTATTTATTTCACTTATGACTTTAAAAAAGGCATATGCTACAATACTAACAGATATTATGAGTAACCATTCCATAATTACAACTCCTCTAGCTCATCCATTTTACGGTAAGCTCTTTTATTTATATCAATTAAGGAAAACGAAATAATTATAACTAGCACAAAAGCAATATATACATTTAGATTTCCACTCTCATAATGCGTTGCTATCCAACCCACTAAAGAGACTACAATAGCAGATAAAATTGCAAATAAAAGTTTTAACCATCCAATTTGCTCTTTTATTTTCTCACTTTTACTCATATTATACCATTATTTCTCTAACGCATCCGCATACTCTATCATCGTACAGAAGTGTTCTGCATAGAGTGCAGCACTTCCAACTAAAACACCATCAACATTTTTCACTTGTAAAACATCTTTAATATTGTTCACTTTAACACTGCCGCCATATAAAAGTGGTGCAGGTGATTTTTTCTTCAGTTCTGTGTGAATATCTTGGATATCTTCAAGCGTTGGCGTAAGTCCGGTTCCTATTGCCCAAACAGGTTCATAAGCAATAATAAGATTTTCATATGCAGTATCTATTCCCTCATATTGTGCAGAAATATACGCAAGCATCTTCATTTTACCAGCTTCACGAACCTCTTTTGGTTCACCTACACAGTAAACTATCTTAAAACCTTGATCTTTAAAATAATCGAATTTTTGAGCGATAAATTCCTGTGATTCTCCTAAAATATGACGTCTCTCACTATGACCGATAAGAATAGTTTTAATACCAAACTCATCTAACTGTTCCAGACCAATTTCACCGGTAAATGCACCATTAATAGTTGGGTAAGCATTTTGAGTACCGACCTCAACTTTTGTCTCAAAAGTGTCCAGTGATGATATTGCAGGAAAGATTAAAACTTCTTGCTCACTCTTTTGTGCACACTTCTCCACCTCTTCAATATAAAGAGCCGTATCATGACGTGTCAAGTTTGTTTTTAAATTCGCTGCAATTATCATCTTTTACTCCTCTTCGCTTTTTGCTACCATAAGTGGTTCAACACCCGGAAGTATTTTACCTTCTAACAACTCCAGTGATGCACCACCACCAGTTGAAATAAAACTCATTTCGTCATCAACACCGACACGTTGCACGAGATCTGCAGTATCACCACCCCCAACAACAGTCGTTGCATAAGAATCTGCTACAAAATGTGCTATTTTCGAACTACCACGTGCAAATTTTTCCATCTCATAAACACCCATCGGACCATTCCAAAGTACTGTTTGAACATCATTAAGACCTTCACGATAGAGTCTAACCGTTGCCGGGCCAATATCAAGCCCCATCCAGCCATTTGGAATCTCTTGAGCCGTTACAATTTTACTTACAGCATCTTCAGCAAACTTTTCAGCTGCAATCACATCAACAGGCAGATAAAATTTCACACCCAATTTTTTTGCTTCATCCATTATATGCTGGGCTTCTTCTAAAAGATCATCTTCTACAAGTGATGCCCCAATATCATAACCCATCTGTTTTAAAAAGGTAAATGCCATTCCGCCACCGATAAAGATCTTATCTACTTTTGGAAGAAGGTTTACCATTGCTTCAAGTTTACCTGAAACTTTACTGCCTCCAACAATAGCAGCGAAAGGACGGACTGGATTATTAATAAGTTTTCCAAAAAACGTGATCTCTTTTTCCAGCAAAAAGCCGGCTGCTTTATGATCATGGTCAAAAAACTTTGTAATTCCATGAACAGAAGCATGCGCCCTGTGACTTACACCAAAAGCATCATTAACATAAAATTCTGCCATTGAAGCAAGTTTAGAAGAGAGGACTTCATCATCTTTTGTCTCACCTGCTTCAAAACGTAAGTTTTCAAGAAGTAAAACCTCATGACGTGATAATTCTTGTGCCATTTTCAGTGTTGTATCATCAACAACACCCGGAGCCAATGTAACATGACGCTTGAGTAGCTGTTGTAATCTTCTTGCAACAGGTGCTAAAGAGTACTTCTCAATAACTTCGCCTTTTGGACGTCCAAGATGAGAAGCTAAAATCACGGCACAATCAAGATCCAAACAGTAGTTAATCGTAGCTATAGCAGAACGAATACGCCTATCATCAGAGATATTTCCAAACTCATCCATAGGTACATTAAAATCACAACGGATAAAGACTCTTTTATTTTGTAGATCTAACTTTTTTAAATGTAATAGTTCCAAATTGCTTTCCTATTTTGAGATATGTAGAGCCATGTCAATCAGACGCGTAGAGTAACCCCACTCATTATCATACCATGCCATAACTTTTAGCATATCCCCGCCAATTACCTGCGTGAGATCTTCTGCTACAATAGAGCTGAACTGACAACCTACAAAATCCTGAGATACTCGCATCTCTTTATCGACAAGTAAAAGATTTTTTAATCTTCCCTCAGCTGCTTCATTCAATGCAGCATTTACTTCCTCTTTTGTCGTTCCTTTTCTTACAACTACATTTAAGTCTACCATTGATACATCTGGTGTTGGTACACGAACAGATTGACCATGAAGTTTTCCTTCAAGTTGAGGAAGGACCAGACTGATAGCCTTTGCGGCACCTGTTGTTGTAGGGATCATATTGATAGCACCTGCACGGGCACGACGCTTATCTTTTGAGTGTTTTACATCTAATATATTTTGATCATTTGTATAAGAATGAATCGTAGTCATTAAACCTTTTTCAATTCCAAATGCATCATCAAGCACACGAGCAACAGGACCTAAGCAGTTTGTTGTACAGCTTGCATTAGAGACGATTTTTTGACCATCATATTTCTCTTCATTTACACCCATAACAAATGTTGGTGTGATTTTATCTTTTGCAGGAGCTGAAAAAAGTACTTTTTCTACACCATTATCTATATGAACCTGAGCAGACTCTTGTGTTAAAAATACACCTGTACACTCTAAAACCATATCAGCACCACATTCAGCAAAAGCAAGATTTTTTGGATCTCTATCAGAAAAAACTCGAACTTTCTCTCCATCTATACTGATATACTTTTCATCCACCTGTTCTACTTCACCGTCAAATATCCCATGAACCGAATCATTTTTGAGCAGATAAAGCATCATATCCATGCTAGCCATATCATTGATAGCTACGATCTCAACATCATCTCTCTTTGCTGCGATACGAGCAACACAACGACCTATTCTACCAAATCCGTTAATTGCAATTTTGAGTGCCATTTAATATCCTAATAGTAAAAAATTGAATTATTTTATCCAAAATTAGTTATAATTCACATTAAATTATGGATAAGAAAAAAACAGTAGCACTTTATGGTGGTTCTTTTGACCCTCCGCATATTGGACATGTTGCAATCATACAGGCTTTAAGAGAGTTGGATTTTATTGACGAAGTCGTTGTAATGCCCACTTTCTTAAATCCATTTAAAGAAAATTTTACAGCAAATGCAGAAATTCGTCTCAATTGGTTACAAAAGATCTTCAAATCATTTGATGATGTAAAAGTCAGTGCATATGAAGTAAAAAAAAAGAGAAAAGTACCTACTCTTGAAACCGTTAGATTTTTACTACAAAAGTATCAAAAAATCTATCTTGTCATAGGGGCAGACAATCTTGATTCTTTAAATAAATGGTATAAATTTGATGAACTACAAAAACTTGTTGAATTTATAATTGTTACAAGAGACACTATAGATGTGCCACAAAATTTTCTAACACTGAACGTAGCTGTAGATATTTCATCATCTTACCTACGAAAAAATTTAGATATATCCAAATTACCAAAACAATGTGCAAAAGAAATTGCACGCTATTATAAGGAACATAATGCAAAAAAGAATTGAAAAAATTACAGAAGTCTTAGATAAAAACAAAGCAGAAGCGATCGAAGTTTTTGATCTGGGTGATAAAAACTACTTTGTAGATTATGCGATCATAGCATCATCACTTGGACAAAAACATACCTTAGCACTGTTGGACCACCTGAAAAAAGAGCTAAAACCAGCAGAAACATTTAATAATGTAGATGAGAGTGGAGATTGGATTGTAGTCGATCTGGGTGACATATTGATCCATATAATGACACCAGAATACCGTATAAAATATGATATGGAAACATTTTTAAGCGAACTCAGTTCTCAAAACTAGGGTTTATTCTTCGTAAGATTGTGATCATGCTTGGGAGCATTTTTTTGCTCCGCTAAGGAATCAAAGTTAAATAAATACGCTGATTATAGCTACGTTATTTTGCTCCTAGTTGAACCATTTTATGAGGAGCATAGCCTTAGCTACGCAACGATTAAAATTGTTTGACTAGGAGCAAAAGAACGAGATAGAATGCGGTTTTATTTAATTTTGATTCCTAAAGCTTTTTGCTCTTTTTCATACTTCTCTAATATATCTTTATAATCATAAATAGCTTCAACATACTTCACCGGCTCACTCCCTCGCGCATATCCATACTTTAAAGTTTTATAATATCTTTTTTG
>JAMOSE010000020.1 GCA_027063215.1 Sulfurimonas sp.
CTAAAGCTTTTTGCTCTTTTTCATACTTCTCTAATATATCTTTATAATCATAAATAGCTTCAACATACTTCACCGGCTCACTCCCTCGCGCATATCCATACTTTAAAGTTTTATAATATCTTTTTTGAGAAAGCAGAGGCAGTACATTTTTAAGATCACTCCATACATTAGGATTTAATCCCAGTTTTTTCGCCAACTTCTGTGCATCTCTTATATGTCCAAGTCCAACATTATAAGCTGCAAGGGCAAATTTTAATCTATTTTCACCTTCTACCTCTTCAGACACAAATTTCATCATTTGGTTAAGATGCTTAGCTCCACCTACAATACTCTCTTTTGGATCAACTCTATTTTTGACACCTAACATTTTTGCTGTATTTCGTGTCAACATCATTAAACCTCTTACACCGGTAAAACTTTTTGCTTTTGGATTCCAATGTGATTCCTGATAAGAAACAGAAGCCAATAATGTCCATGGAATATTATACCGTTTAGCCGCCAATTGAAAATATTTTTTATACTTAGGAAGTCTCGATTTTATGCGTTTATAAAACATTTTTGTATTGTAATAATCAAAAAACAATATATATGAATAGTAATGATCTTTAAGTTGTGTCATTTTTCCTTGTTGATTAAAATCATTTAACCATGCATACATGTCTGCTTCAAGTTTTTTAGCATTTTTTGGCAATAACCATGCCAATTGTTCCCTTCCGCTTATATAAAAAGCAAGTGCAATCTCCGGAAAAAATTTTACATTAAGAGAATAAATATTAGAATCTGCTATAGTACAATCTATCTCATGCTTTGCAACCATTTCTAAAAGTTCTTCTGTTGAATATTCTGATGTCGTTGTATAATTGATATCAAAACCATCTTCTCGCAGTTTTTTCAATGTTTCACTATAGCTGGTATCATCTCCAACCATAATGGAAAGTCCTTCAAGGTCTTCAACATCTCTTGGAAACTTTGCACTACCCAACATACCTCGATTACAAATCACCTCTTCTTGAACTTCAAAATATGATGGTCCAAAATGGTAGAGTTTTTCTCTACTGGCTGTTTTTGCCAATGAAGCTGAAGTAATATGAATATTTGGATTTTTACTTAATCTAAGCGCCTCTTTTACTGTATGTGCCGAAGTGATATTTAAATCTACCCCTAAATGATCTGCATACGCTTTTAAAAGATCATATTCAAATCCCTGTGGTCCTTCACTCCCTATATAATATGTAGAAGGAGCATTTAAAAACACTACATTCAGATATTTTTCTTTTTTTATTTTATCTAGTAATGATGGCTTTTTAATACGCTTTCCTGGTGTATAAGCACTATGACTCACCCACCCGCAGATAAAAAAAAAGAAGGCAAGAAAAATTGCAAGAGCAATAAAATATGGTTTATTCATCTAATTAGTTTACACTAGAGTTCTTTTAAATTTCCTTATACGAAAATAAAGCGATTAAGACCATCTTCATATTCATGTGCTAAAACCTGTCCATGTGCTTTTAAAATAGAATCTACTAGATAAAGCCCCAATCCAAAACTGTTCTTTGAAGGATTCTCTTTGGTGAAAGGTTCTATATAGTACTGGAGTGGATGTTGCAGACATGCCCCTTTACTTTCAAAACAGAGTTCGTTCTTATCATTGACTACTATTCGTATATGTGCATCGATTGAGTACTTCATCGCATTATCTATCATATTTTTAATAGCCGTTGTGTAGAGTCTATAATTTGCATGGAGTTTAAAATCAGCAGGTACATCAATACTAACATGCTTTCTATCAACCATTGCCATATCAATTGCACCATCAATAATATCAACCAAACGATACTCAGAAAAATCTTTTTTATCATTGAGACTTGTCACTTCTTCAATCATGGCAAACTCATTTACAAGTGCTTCAAGCCGTCTAAAAATCGAAGTAAATCGTTCTCTCTGTTTTAAAGAATCCAGCATTTGGGTAGCTATTGTACCTTTTGCGATCGGTGTTTTTAATTCATGCATCAAGTTTCGTAAAAAGAGTGTTCTTGATTCAAGCATATTATTGATTTTCTGGCGAGCATTTTCTAATTCATTTGCCACAGAACCTATCTCATCTTCTGAACGTGTTTTAAAAGAAACGTTCATATTTCCCTCACCATAAAGCACGATTTTTTTACGAAGACGAATTAAAGGCCGTAATTTTTGTAAAACCAATATAAATGAAAAACTGATAACTAAGAATATAGTCATATATGTATATAAGATATTTATATAACTATAAGGTTCAAGCTTATTGTCTCTGATTAAAATTTCGCCATTGGGTGTTTCAATATAAAAATATATTTTTCTTTTGTACTGTAGCATTGTAGCACGGAGATTTGAGACAGTATTTTTTGTATACATCCCCTTGTCACTAATCATAAGCGATGTATTAAAGCTCTTAAAACCTACACGTTTTAATATTTTGCCTTTTTTTAAGATAAAATTTTTTTCATTTTTATCTTTAAGCACCTCAAGATCATAAACAGCAAGATTTGCTTCAAGCATAATCTCTGAACTGTGACGCTGTTGATGTTCTCGATAGATCTGCGTAATTACTGTATATTTTGTAAAAATATGGTTTATATACTGTTCTTTATTAAGTTTGTAAAACTCCCAAAATGTTGCACTGACACTCACAAGTGAGACTGCCATTGCAAAAAGTACAGTAATTAAAACAGCATGCTTTTTCATTATTTAAGAAGTTTGTATCCCACTCCGCGAACAGACTCTATCAAAGATTTATCTCCAAGCTTGTTTCTTATTCTTCCAACCATAACATCAATACTTTTGTTTGATGAATCTTCATTAATCGCATTAACATTATGAATAAGATCTTCACGCGACACTACAAGCCCCTGCTTGCTAATCATATAAGATAAAATTCCAAACTCTGCATTTGTCAGATCAATATTACGCCCTTTGTAGGTAATTGTCATCGTTGATTTATCACATTTAAAGTCGCTCTTATTCTCCTCTTTTTGAGAAGTTTTTGCTTCATAACGACGTAAAACAGAATGAATACGTGCTTCTAGTTCACGTGGATCATAAGGTTTAGGAAGGTAGTCATCTGCACCGAGTTCAAGTGCTTTAATCTTATCTGTAACATCCGATCGTGCACTCGATATAATAATGGGAATGTCCTGACGTTCACGAATTGCTTCACAAACCTCTAATCCATCCATTCCCGGCAGAGTCAGATCCAAGATAACAAGGTCAAAAGGCTCCAGTTTTAAAATACTCACCGCTTTAAATGGATCATCCTCTGTTATTACTTCAAAATCAAACTGTTCTAAATACTCTGTAAGTATTTCGGCAAGTTCCAAATCATCTTCTATCATTAAAATTTTTTGTTGTTTCTCTTCCATCATTAAAAACCTTTTATTGCAATTATAGCCCTATGAATCTAACAAAGAGATAACACTATGTGAGCATCAATGTTACCCTGTAGGCGATAAATGCCAAAGAGTACGCCACAACAGAAGTGAAAATAAAAAGATATACAGCATACTTCCAACTCCCTGCCTCTTTAGCAAAAACTGTTGTTGCCGCCAGACACGGCAAATAGATCATAATTACAACAATAAAAGCAACAGCAGAAGCAAAAGGAATATTCTCACGAATATTATCGGCTAAAGATTTTGATGTTTCATCCACATCAGAACCCATTGAATAGAGTACACCCAACGTCGATACAACCACTTCTTTGGCTGCAAGACCAGCCTGAAGCGCTACATTCATTTTCCAATCAAATCCAAGCGGCTCAAAAAGCGGTTCTGTAAACTTACCGATTCTACCAAGATAACTTTGTTCTAACTCTTCTTGAGCAAGTTTATTTTCAAGTTTTGCTTTTTGAGTTACATCTACAGCTTTTTCAATTTTAACATTATAAGCTTTTTCTAAATCAAGATTATGCGGATAGTTACTTAAAAACCATACTAAAATTGCAGCACCGGCAATAAATGTACCTGCTTTTTTGAGATACATAATGGTCTGCGTAAGTACTGTATGCCATATAAGTTTTAAAGATGGAAGTCTATACTTTGGCATCTCCATAACAAAAGGTTCGTCAACACCTTTAAATGCAGTCATCTTTAGGACTTTTGCTGCTAACAACCCAAGCATAGCACCACTCACATAGATGATAAAAAGGATATTACCAGCCATATCTGCACCAAAAAATGCTCCGGCAAAAAGAACATAAACAGGAAGACGCGCACCACAGGACATAAAACCTATAATAAAAAGTGTCAATAGTCTATCTCGGTCATTTTTGAGTATTCTTGCACTCATATATGCTGGAATAGAACATCCAAAACCAGTAACTAAAGGAATAAAACTCTGTCCATGCAGACCAAATTTATGAAAGAAACCATCCAGCAAAAAGGCAACACGACTCATATATCCTGTTGTCTCTAAGAGTGCAATCCCAATAAAAAGAATAATAATATTTGGTGTAAACAGCACAACAGCACCTACACCGCCTATAATTCCATCAACAACCAACGATCGGACATCATCATTTGAGATAGTAGGAGACACTGTCTCACCCAACCAGCCAAAAAATCCATCAATCCACTCCATTGGAATATTACCAAGGGTAAATGTTAACTGAAACAGTCCCCACATAAAAAAGAGAAAAATAGGAATACCAAAAAGAGGATGAATTAAAATGGAATCTATCTTTTCTGTTAAAGATTTCGATTCAAGCTGTTGTGTCTGCTTTACTACTTCTGTAACAATACCTCTGTTAAAAGCAGAATACTCTTCCGCAAAAGCCTCTTTTATATCATCTGTATTATGATGGAGTTCAATATGATGTGATGCTTCTATAAGTATGGGTTGTAGTTCTGTCCAGATAGGATCATCATGCAGTTTTGCATATGTTTTTTTATTTTCTTTCAGTAAATTTATTGCTATATTTCTATAACTGTTTCGTGCTTCATACTTATGTTTTTGCAAATAAGAGATAATAGTTGCTATCTCTTCTTCTACCGCTTCACTAAAAATAAGTTTTGCATCTTTTTTAGGTGCCAAATATACCTCAATAACAGTATTAATTAAGGTTTCTATCCCTGTTTTTGCAGCAGCAGAGACCTTAACACATGCAACACCAAGAAGTTCTGACATATATTTCTCATCTATTTCTATGCCCTCTTTCTCAGCTTCATCGCTCATATTGAGGGCAATAACCATCTTTTTATTCATCGTAAGCAGTTCAGATGTAAGCTGTAAATTTTTTTCTAAGTTTGTAGAATCTACAACGTTAATGATAATGTCATAATCTTCAGCACAAAGATATTCATGGGTAACCCGCTCTTCTATCGTGTAATCAGTAAAAGCATAGGTTCCAGGCAGATCAACAACTGTAAAGTGATAATCTTTATAATCAAACAGAACCTCTGTTTTATCTACCGTTACTCCAGAAAAATTTCCAACATGTAAATGAGCGTTACTTATAGAGTTTATAAGCATACTCTTGCCAACATTAGGTTGGCCTACTAAGGCAACTTTAATATGCTTAGCAATTATAGGACAAGCCTGTGGATCTATTTTTTTTTCACTCATATCTCTTCTACCTCCACCGTTGCAGCCTCTATATCACGCAAAGCCAAACGCATTTTTCCAACTTTGATCTCTATTGTTTTTTTCTTTGGTGCATGCTCTAACACTTCAATAACAGCCTCTTTCATAACGCCAAAAGAGATAAGTCGCTGTTTTAAATCATACGATGCATTCAATTTAACAACCTTTACTTTCTCACCCTTGTGACAATCTAATAGTTTTTTCATTCTTTTCTTCTTTTTTTAAAAATTATAATTCATCAATACCTGAGCACGATTAAAGTCATACCCCGTTTTTGTTGCAGATGCTTTATCTTCAGAGAGTACATATATTGCAGCGATCAAAAATTCATCATTTACTTTATATTCAAAACTTATATCCTGTTCAACAATCTCTGCTTTATCGCTCTGGGCATTTGATTTAGCATTAAAATCACCATAAGCATATAAAAAATTCAAATTACCATACTCATACGAAATCCCTGCAACATATGCATCCGCTTCTCTGTCTTGTGTAATTTCATCAAGTATCATTGTGTCCATATTGGTAAAAAGCGCTCCACCGCCCATTCCACTAAAAGAGTGTTTATCTTTTTTTCTATCAGATTTATTATAACCAAAATTCAGACCAAGTCCGTTAATAACAAACTCAATACTTGCACCATAAATATCGGCTGCATATCCACTGTTATCTAACTCAGATTCATTGAGATATTGAAGCATAACATGCAAAAGCATATCATCATTTATAGGGTACTCTATTCCACCATCAACATAAAAGGCATTTGTATTGTTTGTTATATTATAGTACCATATATTGAATTCCCACATATCACCATAAGTGATACCACCAAAATTTACACCGTGATCTCCAATATTTACCCATTCATCATCCAATCCTGCATCAAATCCCTGCCATGATTGAATATTTCCTGCCATTAAAGTAAAACCATCATACATATAAGTAGCAACTGCCGCATTAAAACTGTTTTGAATTATCCTTAGATCATCACTGTCTGCCAACGGAGTATCGAGTACCTGCCGGCCTACTCTTAGATTCAAATCCTTATATTTGTAGTTGATATATGCCTCACCAACTTCACTATAAGAGCCTTTTGATGATGAAAAATCACTATTTAATTTCTGATCTTTACCTGTCAAAGCACCTATATCATGCGATGCATACATTGCAACACCAACATTAAAACCATTATACTCTGCAAGTTCATATTTTAAAATACCACCAATAGCTGTCGCATATGTATCATCTACCGCTCTCTCTTTATAGTTATAAGAACCATATGCCACTCTAAAACGACCTGAAACTTTTCCATCTTGAAACATATGCTTAAAATTCTCTACAACTGAGACCTTTTTTGTCTCTACTTTCCCCACACTATCTACAGCTTTTTGTACGGAGTGAAGACGTTTTCTTTGTACTGTAGAGTCTTCAGCAAATACTAAATACGGCATATAGCCAATTAGTACCAAAGTTATGAGTAAACTTTTATTCATTATGATAAACCTTTATATTTTTAATATGCAAATGATAATCTATATCAACTTAGTGCTTACTTAAAAATTATGATAATATTTCTCATTTTCATGCTTAAGTAAGTGCCAGACCATAATTTCCATTATTAGACTTCTTTCGTTATAATTTGAATAGACTTCTTGAAGTCTGATAAAGAAAGGATATATAATCTAATGAAATTTCTCTGGAATCCCTCTTCACATTTTAATTTAGCCAACCTATTTACATTTGTGAATATCACAGCTGGTCTTATTGCTACTTATTTTATTACACAAAACAATTTTACATTGGCAATAATTCTTGCCTGGATTGGTGGAGCATTTGATATCTTTGATGGCAAAATTGCTCGAAAATATAATCTCTCGAATGAATTTGGGGTTCAACTTGACAGTTTTGCTGACTTTTTAAGTTTTGTACTTGTTCCTGTCTTTTTAATTTTTCAAGCATCGTATGTTACACAATTAAGTGGTATAGGACTACTCTTTGCTGCCATAGTCAGTATCTACTATGTTATCTCCGGTCTTCGCCGCCTTATCCATTTTAATCTCCATACAGATGCAGGTGCTGTAGATAAATATTTCACCGGTGTTCCTACACCTCTTGGAGCAATTCTTTTATGGCTTGTCTATCTTTTAAATGCCTATTCGATAGTTCCTGCAGTTGGTGTGATGTTTTTTATGCTACTCATTGGATGGAGCCTCAACTCTACTATCAAAGTAAGACACCCCTAGTCTTACTTCGAATTTACTGCATACTTTCCACTTCCAAGTAAAACAACTGAAATACTCAGTATAAGATACAACAGAGGAGTCTCCCACGCAAGTCCACCATATTTTGTAAGTGCGAAATGAAAACCATATGCCAAATAAATTGCCATAAACATATTTAAAGCCAAAACAGCTGCTGCTATGCGACCATATAATCCTAAAATTATAAAAATCGGTGCAATCAGTTCTGCAACAAAGACACCATAAGCAATAAATCCAGGTAATCCAGATGCAAGAACAAGAGCACTTACCCCATCGATACCATAAATCAATTTATGAACTCCGTGAAAAAGGATCAACACCCCTAAACTCAAACGTAAAAGCAATTTTGCAATATCAGGTTGACTAAGCATTTGAAACTTCCTTTTTTCTAAATTTACAAGAGCCGACAGTAATAGTTTTTCCTTTTACAATGCTCTCTCTAATATAAAGCAGAGTACCTTGTGGATCAGCATCTCCTACTTCTTCTACTATTATTTTTAAAAGATCCTCTTCTCTTGTCTCTCTCCATATCTTTTCATAACCATATCGTGTTTCTATCTTCATATCTTCTCCTATATAACAGTATCGCTTTTTAATGGTAAATCTTTTTTGGGTTTTACGCCAAGTTGTACAATTTTTTCAGCCCGTCTTATGACATTACCTTTTCCTGTATGTAATCGTGAAAGAGCAGTATCATAAGATTCTTGTGCTTTAGAAAGATTCAAACCTACTTTTTGTAACTCTTCTACAAAACCTATAAGTTTCTCAACCATAGCTTCAGCCTCTTTCGCTATAAGTTTTACATGCTCTTCTTGACGTTGTGTTTGCCAAATATGTTCTATTGTTCGCAGCGTCACTAAAAGGGTTGAAGGAGAAACAACTAAAATATTATTCTTATAAGCCCGTTTAAAAAACGCATCATCTTTTTGCAGTGCAAGTAAAAATGCACCTTCTATTGGCATAAACATCAAAACATAATCGAGGGTATTTACCCCTTGAAGATCTTCATACTTTTTAGCACTAAGCTCTTTAATATGCGAAGCTATACTTGCAATATGTTCTTTAAGATATCTTGCTTTTTTGTCAGAATCTTCTTCATTAGCAAAACGTTCATAGGCACGAAGAGATACTTTTGAATCAACCACAATATCACGATTTTGAGGCATATGAATAATAACATCCGGACGATAAGTTTTTCCCTCCTGCGATTTTCTAGAAGCCTGTAGTTCATACTCTACACCCTCTCGCAAACCTGACTGTTCTAAAATATTTTCTAAAACCAGTTCACCCCAGTTCCCCTGCGTTTTATTTTCACCTTTAAGTGCTCGTGTAAGATTGAGTGCTTCATCAGCAAGTTGTGCATTCATCTCTTTTAATCGCATCAGTTCATTTTTCAAAAGATGTCTGTCTTTTAGCTCCTCTTCAAACTGCGCTCTTGCCTCTTTTGAAAAGTTTGTTATTTGTTCACGAAATGGTTGTAAAAGCAACTCTATTTGCTCTTTGTTTACTGATGAAAACTGTTTTGATTTATCTTCAAAGATTTTGTTTGAAAGATTTTTAAACTCCTTAGAGAGTTCATCTTTTGCATTTTGTAAAAGTTCAATTTTTTCTTGCCATGAACGCATTTCACTCTCATATTTGCTTTTCAGTGCAGCATTTTGCACTTGTAACACCTGTGTCTGTTCTTGTAACTCATCTTTTTGCAGGGAAAGTTCATCCAAACTTTCTCTCAATTCTGAATTTACTCTTTGCAACGCTTCATTCTG
This sequence comes from Sulfurimonas sp., assembly GCA_027063215.1. Taxonomy (GTDB): domain Bacteria; phylum Campylobacterota; class Campylobacteria; order Campylobacterales; family Sulfurimonadaceae; genus Sulfurimonas. The sequence continues at coordinate 9,641 of JAMOSE010000020.1, forward strand.
ATTTTTCTTATTCATATAAATAAAAAGCTGCAATAAAAGCAACAGACCCAAAATCGCTGTAATAATGATATTTATATCTATTTGCATCAAAATTTCTCATTTTTTTCTAAATTATACACTGATTGTAAATAATATAGCAATTTTGTAGCAATTTTATCTTAATTCTTCACTGTTATTTCTAACTTTAATAAAAACTTAGAAAAATTTAGATATAATTTCACCAATATTTTA
>JAMOSE010000021.1 GCA_027063215.1 Sulfurimonas sp.
AGGGGAAGATGCCCTGATAGACCTCGATAGATTTTTCAAAAGTTAATGCTAGCGTCATCTCCTTATATATAAACAGAGCCAAAAGCTCTTATTTAAAGGATATAGATGCAAGAAAATGCACAAACAAACGAAAACACTCCAACAGAAGAAGAGACTATTACTTTTGATAGTTTAGGACTAAAACCAGAGATACTTAAAAGTGTCAAATTTGCAGGATTTACTGTTCCTTCACCGATCCAAGCACAGGCTATCCCTGTAATACTAGCCGGCAAAGATATGGTTGGACAAGCACATACAGGTACAGGAAAAACTGCCGCTTTTGCTCTTCCAGCACTGAACAATATGAAACTTGATGGTTCAGTTGAACTCTTAGTAATTACACCAACACGTGAACTTGCTACACAGGTGAGTGATGAAATTTTTAAATACGGACGTAACTTAGGTGTAAAAACTGTTACTGTTTATGGTGGTAGTTCATACAAACGTCAACTGGATCTTATAGGCCGTGGCGCTTCTGTTGTTGTAGCAACTCCGGGACGTATGCTTGACATTCTTAAAAAAGGAATGTTAAATGACTTTACTCCTAGCATGGTTGTTCTTGATGAAGCAGATGAGATGCTTGATATGGGATTTTTAGATGATATAAATGAAATCTTCTCATACCTTCCGACAAATCGTCAAACACTTCTTTTCTCAGCGACTATGCCACAACCGATTAAAACATTGGCAAGTAGAATTTTACAAGATCCAGAATTTATCTCTATTACAAAAGGTGAAACTACAAACTCAGATATTGAACAACTCTACTATGTAATTGATGAACATGAACGTGATGATGCCATTATCCGTCTTATGGACAGCGAAGAGACACAAAAAGCAGTTGTATTTTGTAGAACAAAATCTGAAGTAGATCGTCTTAGTAACGTCCTAAGCAATGCAGGTTACCTTGCAAATGGTCTTCATGGAGATATGGAACAACGTCAACGTGAAACTGTTATTAAAGGCTTTAAAAACAACTCTGTAAAAGTACTGGTTGCAACAGATGTTGCTGCTCGTGGTATTCATGTAAACAATATTTCTCATGTATTTAACTACCATATTCCATTTGATCCTGAAAGCTATGTTCACCGTATCGGTAGAACCGGTCGTGCAGGGACTAAAGGAAAAGCTATTACTCTTTTAACGCCTTTAGAGTTTAAAGAACTGCAACGTATCAAACAAAAAGTCGGAACTTCTATGGAGCATGCTTTTGTTCCAAGTAAAAATGATCTTCGCCAAACAAACCTTGAAAATATTGTCAACAATATTGAAGATCAAAAAATTTATGATGAAGCACACAAAGTTCTTGATCGTCTTAAAGAGGACATAGATGAAGAAACAATTATGTTTAAGCTTATCTCTATGATTCTTGACAAACAAGATATCAAAGGACCAAGTAAAATTGGTATTCCTGCAGATAAACTTGTTGCAATTTTAGAGCGTGCCGGTAGACGTAACTCTGGTGGTGGACGCGGTGGCAGAAGCCGTGGCGGATACCGTGGTAACAACAACAGAAACCGTTCAGGCGGTGG
>JAMOSE010000022.1 GCA_027063215.1 Sulfurimonas sp.
TCAAACTTTTTACGCCGAGCATAAGAGAGTTTATCTATAAACAAAATTCCCTCAAGATGATCCATCTCATGTTGAATAGCAATGGCCAATAATCCATCCGCTTCCAATGTTTTGGTATTTCCATCTCTATCTTGATAATTAATAGTCACTGTATCACAACGCTTTATATCTTCATAAAACTGAGGAACACTTAGACACCCCTCTTGATAAACTGTCTCGCCAGACTTTTCAACAAGAATAGGATTAATAATCTCCAAAAGATTTTCAGGAGGCTGTTCACCATCTTCATTCGGTATATTTAAAATAAGGACACGAATAGGATATTCTACCTGAACAGCTGCAAGCCCTATCCCATTTGTATTGATCATAAATGGATTCATTGCATCGAGCAGTTGATGCAATTTTTTATCAAAAACTTTCACCTCTTTAGATTTTTCACGTAATCTTTTATCTGGATATTCAACTATATTTAATTTCATTGTAAATGTATTTCCTGTTTTATCTTAATGAAACAGCATAATCAACATCATCTAACTCATATGCTTTTTCAATTCCATCTAATGCACTGACAACTATTTCTTCCACGGAATATGCAGGATCAATATCTGTAACACCAATTGAAATTTGAAGTTGTATCTCGCGATCTGCCAAGAAAAAATTAGAATTAGAGACAAGAAAAGATAGACGTTCACTTGCTTTTTTTGCACTATCTATATCGGTATGTTTTAAAAGCATCGCAAAAATTCCATTTCCATAATGTGCAACAATATCACTTCTTCTTGATGTTTTTAAAAGTAATCTTGCGATTGTGCGTACCATTAAAAGAATGGCCTTTTCATTTTTAATACTATTTTTAAGATCACGTGAAAGTTCTATCATAATCAGAGAACTTTTATGATTAAACTCTTTAATAAGTCCCATTTCCTGTTCAATTTTTGTTAGAAGATAGCGTTTATTATAAACACCAAACTGATTATCAAAAATAGTTTCATTCTCAACATTTTTAATAATCTTTGCAGTATCATCATAAATACTACGCATCTGCGCACTTTGTTTTTTTAAAATAGAATTGAGTTTTGCAACATCTTTTTCCAATGTGGAGATAATAACAAGTGCTTCTTTTGTTTCAGATTTAGCAAGTAGTTCTGCCTTTCTTTTATCTAAAATCTTTGTCATCAAAGACATATTTTTATATAAATTTGCAGTAACTCCTAAAATACCCTTAATGGAAGAAAAACCCTGTTTAAGACTTTGCTCCAAAGCAATGGTATTTTCATCATCATTATCCTCTTCTAATTCAAGAATGGAGTATATCTGTTTTCGGAGATTTTCACTTTTTTCTTCTAGTAATCGATCAAAATAAAGTGAAAAATTATTTGGTGTAGGGGGAAGATTATCTGCTACAAGAGTAGTGAGAACTTCTTTTGCATAAATTTCAATATCACTTGTAGCATTATCTATATCAAATCCATCAACAGCAGGTTTATTATTTGCTTCAGAACCAGTATCGTCAATATTTCTACGACTCTTTTTTCTTAATGTGCCTGCCATTTATTCCCCCTCTTTCTTACTCTTTATCGTTCTTAATAAGGACCTCATCGATCATACCATACTCTTTTGCTTCTGCAGCACTCATAAAATTATCACGATCCGTATCTTCCTCAACTGTTTTTACATCTTGACCAGTATTTGCTGCCAAGATTTCATTGAGCTCTTTTTTCATACGCAAAATTTCTTTAGCCTGAATAGCAATATCAGTAGCTTGTCCTTGTGCTCCACCAAGTGGCTGATGAATCATAATACGAGCATGAGGCAATGCATAACGTTTACCTTTTGCTCCACTAGAGAGTAAAAAAGCACCCATTGATGCTGCTTGACCTATACAGATAGTGGCAACATTAGGACGGATATAGTTCATCGTGTCAAAAATAGCCATACCAGCAGTTACAACACCTCCAGGAGAGTTAATGTAGAAATAGATATCTTTTTGTGGATCTTCTGCTTCAAGAAACAGAAACTGTGCAACAATAGTAGAAGCAACCTGATCGTTTACCTCTCCGCTAAGCATTACAATTCTGTCTTTTAAAAGACGTGAATAGATATCATAAGAACGTTCTCCGCGCCCTGTTTTTTCAACTACATAAGGAATATAACTCATATTACTCTTCTATTTTCTTATTTAAAAGTGTCGCAAGAACTCTGTCTTCTACCATTGACATTTGAATTGCCGGAAGGTATCCTGCATCTTTGTACTGCTCATATGCTTTTTGTGGATCTTGACCCATTTGCATCGCTTCATAATAGATAGTTTGCATTAGCTCTTGTTCTTCAACTTTCACACCAAGTTTTGCAGCTAATGCATCAATAATAAAAGTTGCTTTTACACTTCTTGTTGCTTCATCACGGAAAGATTCACGTAACTCTTCAATTTTCTCTTTATTTTCACGAAGTTCATTAATCTCTTCTTCACTCATTGTTGAAGCTTTTTTATTTACAGCCATATCAATCTCTTGTTCAACAACAAATTCTGGTAAATCAAAATCAATTTTTTCTACAAGTGTCTCTAAAAGTTTAGGTTTAAGCTCTTCATTATAAAGTTTTGCAAGTTTTTCTTGCTCGATCGCTTTTTTTACTTCAGCTTTTAACTCATCCAATGTAGCATCTTCTTTTGCTAAAAGTTTTTGTGCAAGCTCATCATTGATCTCTACATCATCTTTAACTTTGATACCATTTACTTTTACTTTAAACATTGCCTCTTTACCAGCAAGCTCTTTTGAACCATACTCAGCAGGAAAAGTTACAGTAATTTCAACTTCATCATCTTTATTTACACCAACTAATTGATCTTCAAAACCTGGAATAAATTGCCCCGATCCTAAAAGAAGTTCAAAATTCTCAGCAGCACCGCCTTCAAAAGCTTCATCAGCAACGAAACCTTCAAAGTCAATTACTGCTGTATCACCCTCTTGCAATGAACGACTCTCTTCTATTTCAACTAATGGAGCCTGACCCTCTGCAATCTCTTTAATTCTTGCTTCAACTTCTTCATCTGTAACTTCTGGTTTTTCAAAATCAGGTACAAACTCTTCAATATTATCAAGATTAATTTCCGGACGCATTGCAACTTTTACTGCAACTTCGATTTTATCATCTGATTTTTCAAATTTAGAGATAGTCGGCTCACCGATTAAGCTCTCGTTAGCAATATTTAATTCAGTTAAACCTTTTGAAAGAACTTCACGAAGTGCTTCTGCTTCTGCATCTTCAACAAGTTTTTGACCATACTGCTTTTTAATAAT
>JAMOSE010000023.1 GCA_027063215.1 Sulfurimonas sp.
CACACCTTGCGGCACCAGATCCTAAGTCTGGCGTGTCTACCAATTTCACCACGTCCGCGTGGTTAAGTGTTTAGTGTCACTTCTGACCTAATAATATAAGAAATGCAGTGGTACGCCCTAAAGGATTCGAACCTTTGACCTACGCCTTAGAAGGGCGTTGCTCTATCCAGCTGAGCTAAGGACGCATCAGAAAAATATGGTACGCCCGATAGGATTCGAACCTATAACCCTCGGAGCCGAAATCCGAAACTCTATCCAGTTGAGCCACGGACGCTACTATATTTGTTATATTATTAGTTTCTTATATATTAAAAAATGGGGTGGGATGCGGGATTCGAACCCGTGACCCCCGGCACCACAAACCAGTGCTCTAACCAGCTGAGCTAATCCCACCATGCTGTATTTTAAAATATAATTTTGAAATTTAAAATGGTCGGGGTGAAAGGACTCGAACCTTCGGCCCCCTGGTCCCAAACCAGGTACTCTAACCATACTGAGCTACACCCCGACCTACACATTAAACAAGCTGTTATGCTGATTAATGAGGCGAAATTATAGTCTATAACTTTTTATTTGTCAATAGTTTTTGGCAATTTCTTTAAAAAATATGCAATTTTTAGTATAATTACTCTCATCTAACTAAGAAAGTATCATATGAAGATAGCAAGATTTAGTCGTTTAGGATTTATTTTAGCAGCAGCAGGTTCGGCAGTAGGACTTGGAAATATCTGGAAATTTCCATATATAGCAGGTGAGTATGGTGGGGGTGCATTTGTACTTATTTATCTTGTAACGGTGTTGTTTATCGGTTTTTCTATTTTGATAGCTGAAATGCTCATTGGATATCTTGGGCGTCGTGATACGGTGAGTAGTTTTGAAGTACTGGCTTCAAAAAATAAAAAATTATGGAGATTTGGTGGTTTTCAGGCATTAGCCGGTCTTTTTATTATGATCTTTTATTCTGTTGTGATAGGATGGATTTTTAATTATATAGTGACCTCGTTGACATATTTACCCTCGAGTGTAGAGGAAGCAGAAACAATCTTTACAACAATGTTACATGCAGATTTTTGGACACAGTTCTTTTATCATACCCTCTCTTTTTTGTTTATTACTTATGTTGTGCATAAAGGGATTAAAGGTGGTATTGAAAAGTTAAACTTCTATCTTATGCCGGCATTGATGCTGATATTGGCGGGTATGTTTTTATATGCGACAACCTTGGGCGCTTTTTCTAAAGCAATAACATTTATGTTTGAACCGGATTACTCAAAAGTCAATTCAGAAGCTTTTGTTGTTGCTGTTGGACATGCATTTTTTACACTGAGTCTTGGTATGGGTGCTATTATGACCTATTCAGCTTCTCTTGAAAAAGGAGCGAATCTTGTAAAAAGTGCCTTTTGGGTCGCATTTTTAGATACACTTATAGCTATTGTAGCAGGGCTGATGCTCTTTACATTTTTATATCAATATGGTTCAGGACCCGCACAGGGACCGGGACTTGTCTTTATCTCTTTACCGGCAGCATTTTATGAGATGGGTATTTTGGGCAATATTTTTGCCGTATTCTTTTTTATAGCACTTGCATTTGCCGGTCTTACATCCTCTGTTTCTCTTGTTGAGCCTATGGTTCAGTACTTTATAGACAGATTTGGCTGGAGTCGTATGCGCTCATCACTCTCTATGGGAGTTTTCTTTTGGTTTTTTGGTATTTTTGCAATTTTGTCAAATATAGATGGAGCAAAAGAGATGCTTACATGGGGAGGGAAAAGCTTTTTTGATTGGGTTGATTATGTTACTGCTGCAATTATGCTTCCGATTGGTGGTTTGATTATGGCTGTTTTTGTGGGCTATATCATTCCACAGAGTGAAGTTGAGCGTGTAGTCAAGCCACAGCTTGGTTGGGCATATAAACCGTGGTTATTCTCTCTTCGCTATATTACTCCTGTTGCAATGTTCGTAGTAATGCTCTCATTGATGGGGGTTATTTAGATGGATATCGCAAAAGAGTGTAGAAATATTGTACGTGATGCGGGTATTAATCCTGCTTCAAGTATAGATTTTGAGGTAAATGGTGAAGTGATGACTTTGACACTTGAGTATATTATTGATGTGTATATGCAGGCCTCTGATGAGTCGCAGCTTGTTTTTTACTCTGCTTTAAAAAAGTCTTTGGCCTCTAAAGAGATGGGAATAGAGAAGTTTTTTGAGGGAATGGGGCAGTTGTTACTGATGACACACCTCTCAGATAAGTTTGAAGATTTAACGTAGGGGTTTTTTATGGGTTGGACATGTCAGCATGATTTTCAAGGATATTGCAAACTACTTAATGTAAACTGTTCGCCTGGTATAAAAGGGTGTATTCTCAACAAAGGTAAACATGAGTATGTCTTTTCAACAGGATCATATGAAGAGGATAAAAAAAGGTTAGAAGAAAAAGAGAAGGAGTCTCTTGACTTCGCCGCATTGGCGAGGTCAAATTAAAACTGAATGAGTCCGTCAACCGGGCTAGAAGCCGTAGCGTATGGTTTTTTAGGAATACGTCCAGCAAGATAACTCATACGACCCGCAATTACAGCGTGTTTCATAGCCTCAGCCATTGCGATAGGATTACTTGACTGTGCGATTGCTGTATTTGTTAAAACACCTTCAGCACCAAGCTCCATTGCATACGCTGCATCACTGGCACATCCAATTCCTGCATCAACGATCACGGGAACACTAACCGCTTCACGAACAAAAACTACATTATAAGGGTTTTGTACACCAAGACCACTTCCAATAGGTGCAGCCAAAGGCATAACAGCATGTGCTCCGGCATCTTCAAGACGCTTAGCCATGATCGGATCATCAGAAGTATAGGCCATAATTGTAAAACCATCTTTATGAAGTACTTCACACGCTTTGATGGTCTCAAGTACATCAGGGTAGAGTGTCTTTTGTGTATCTCCAATTACTTCAAGCTTGATAAGATCAATGCCTGTTGCTTCACGAGTAAGTCTAAACGTTGTAATTGCCTCTTCGGCAGTTACACATCCTGCAGAGTTTGGTAAAAATTTTACATTTGTACCTGCAAATGTATCACGAAGATTTTCTTTATCGGGATCGGTAATGTTTAAGCGACGTACTGCTACAGTGATAAGCTCACTGCCACTTGCAAGTGTTGCCTCTTTTGTCATCTCAAATGAGTCATATTTACCGCTTCCAACGATAAGGCGGCTTCCTAGTTCATATTTTCCGATTTTTAGTTTGTTATTCAT
>JAMOSE010000024.1 GCA_027063215.1 Sulfurimonas sp.
TCAAAAAATCTGTCTTTTTGCTCACACTCCCACTTACTTTTGCACCAAGGGATTCAAGCATCTCTTTGATCTTGCCACGACTCTCACTCATTGTCCCTGTCAATACAACTGTTTTACCCTTCAATGGGTTCTCTTTTGCCTCTTCTCTCTTTTGAGGGGCTGTTGGGTCTATCAATTCTTGGAGTTTTGTCACTGTAGCAAGATTAACTCGCATAAACTCTAAGTAACTCTCCGCCATTTCATCACCAATACCATCAATTGTGATCAGTGCATCTTTCGTAGCTTCTTTATATGCAAGTCCAAAAGCTTCTGCTATCATCTTAGAAGCCACCTCTCCAATATGCTCGATCCCAAGCGCATTGATAAAACGCCAAAGTTCAGATCCCTTGACAGCAGCTATGGAGTTAAGAAGATTTTGTGCCTTTTTCTCTTTAAAACCTTCAAGTTTTAAGAGATCTTGCATTGTTAAAGCAAAGAGATCTACTACACTTTTTACAAGTCCTGCATTAAAGAGCTGCTCTACGATCTTGACACCCAGCCCATCAATATTAAGACAGGGTTTGGATGCAAAATAAATAATAGAGTTAACAACACGAGCCTCACACTTAAGATTTTGACACTTTATAAGCACCTCTTCTTGCAAAAGCTCACTCCCACATACCGGACAATATTTTGGACGTTCTACTTTTACTTCATTACCACTGCGCTCCTGTATGAGCACTTTCACGATCTTGGGTATTACATCTCCACTGCGAAGAATGATGACCTTATCGCCTATACGAATATCCATCCGCTCGATCTCATCAAAGTTATGCAGCGTTGCACGCTCAACTACCACTCCGTCAATATCCGTCGGCTCAACAACTGCAACCGGTGTTACAGCTCCCGTTCGTCCAACCTGCAGTACAATATCTTTAATAGTTGTTATCTTCTCAACGGCAGGAAACTTGTACGCAACTGCCCAGCGTGGTACTTTTACGGTATAGCCCATATCGATCTGTGCTGCTATCTCATTAACTTTGACAACCATACCATCAAGCATCATAGGATAACTCTCACGCTCACGTTTCATCTGCTCATACACAGCCTCTATCTCATCATAGCCTTGTGTCAATGCTCGACGTGGCGGTTTGCGAAAACCAAGATCATAGATATACTCCATACGCTCACTTAAAAGCTTTTGCTCTAAGTCATTAACCCCGATACCATAGGGTAAAAAAACCAAATTACGTGCAGCGGTTATCTTTGGATCAAGCTGTCGCAGACTTCCTGCTGCTGCATTTCTTGGATTTGCAAAGGGAGGCTCACCCTTTTTTATACGATCTTCATTGATCTTTGCAAACTCATCTTTAAAGATAACTACCTCCCCGCGTATCTCAATCAGCCCTTTATGTGCAATCGTAAGCGGAATCGATCGGATTGTCTTTACATTTTGCGTAATCAGCTCACCTTCTACACCATTTCCACGGGTAATACCCTCTTTTAAAAGACCATCTTCATAGATCAGATTAAGACTCGCTCCATCATACTTAGGCTCACAGTAAAATGTTACATTCCTGTCAAGTCTATAGGTCTTCTCCAACCACTTTTCAAGCCCATCAGCATCAAAAATATCCTCTAATGACCACATACGTGAGAGATGTTTTGCCTTTATAAAACCATCACTGACAACATCGCCCACTCTTTGTGTCGGTGAATCTGCCAAAATATCCTCTGGATGTGCCGCTTCGTATGCAACAACCTCATGGTAGAGTTTGTCATACTCCTCATCTGTAGTTATAGGATCATCTAAAACATAGTAGTGATATGCCCAGAGATTGAGTTTTTTTACTGCTTCTTTATAGTCATTAAAATTCATAGATATATTTTACCTTTTTTACACTTTTGTATGCAACCACTCTCTTTTAGAGTAGATATACCAATATATGATCCCTTTGATCAATGTCTCCAAATTCATAATAGCAAAAATAACCACTATGCCATAACCCATTTTATAGGCAATGTATGAGGGAACAAGACGAAAGAGCCATAAAGAGACAAGATTTACTTTGAGTGTTGTCTTTGTCGCCCCTGCTCCCCGTAGTGACGCAGAGTAAACAAACATAATAGCAAGCGGGATCTGTGCCAAACCAACCAAAATCAGATACTTTGAAGCTACAGCAATAGTAAGCGGATCTTTGGTAAAAAAGTGTACTAAATACTCCGGAAAGAGGATCATAACAAGACCGACACTTCCCATAAACGTATAAGCGATTCGTCCGCTTATTATGCCCATATTGTAAGCTTTGTCAAAATTCTTTGCTCCGATATTTTGCCCGACAAGTGCCATAGAAGCAATAGCAAAACCAAAGCCCGGCATAAAAGCGATCCCCTCAATCCGAAGCCCTACCTGATAGCCTGCAAGTTCCGCCGTTCCATAAGCTGTAATAATAGAAACAAAAAAGAGAAAACTCAAACTTGAGATCCCTCTGTCAATAGCAGCAGCATAGCCGACTTTTAAGACACGCTGAATATCTTTCAATCGAACAATAGGTAAAAAATCAAGTTTGGAATTTGCTTTCTTTTTGATCAGCAAATAGTAAGCCACATTATTAAAACCATAGGCAATAACCGTTGCAATAGCCGCACCTTCAATACCTAAAGCCGGTGCACCAAAATGACCAAAAATCAAAATATAGTTTAAAAAGGCATTCATTCCTGATGAAACCAGCTTAATATAGAGTGAACTCTTTGTATCACCTGCTGCGGAGAGCGCATTATAAAGAAGCGTATCTAAAAAGATAACTATAATACCGAGTGACAGTATGCGAAAATAGCTCCCGCCCTCTTTGACAACATCAGCGGTTGCACCCATCCAGGCATAAAAATGGTAAGCTCCAAAATAGCCACTTATACTGACAACTATACCCAGAGATATAGCCAAAAGCACAAGAGAAAAGAGCAGTGCCGAAGCTCTCTTTTTTCTACCCTGCCCTATAAAACGGGAAATAAGAGCATTGCCACCGACAACAAAAAGTGTCATCAGGACATTAACAATCATCATAAACTGCATACTCATACCAACCGCAGCCAAAGCTGCAACACTCACCGTTCCAACCATCAGCATATCAATAAGGACCTGCAGTATATCTACAAGATGTTTGAGTGCTGCAGGAAATGCGAGTGAGAGGACCTTTTTAGTATCGGGGGAAATCATTTTTGAAAAAATTGTGCTACCTCTTGCATTGTATTTATTAGTTCATCCTGAGTAGCAAACTCCAAAACTTTTTTATCTCTAACCTGCTCACCCGGCGGCGTATAGTCAAAAACCAAAACATAATTGAGCAGTTTTACCTTATCGCCATAGAGTTCATACCACTCCAGACTCATCTCTGCAACTTCACCCTGCATATCTATAACTACTGCACCATAAAGCCGTGTTAAGTTTTCTAAACGAATCGTTTCATTTTTATAATTATATATCATTGATTTTCTCACTTTTAAGTATGAAATTATAGTATATCGCACCTATAATAAAACCAAGTCCCATCAAAAAAGCAATATTTTGCAAACTAAAACTTTTTTCTGCCAAATAGCCAATCATATAAGAGGTAAAAGCAGCAACACTTAAAAAAAGCATATCATTATAAGCAACTATGCGGCCGTAGTACTCCTTATCTATATTTTTCTGCAGAAGTGTATAACTGTATGACCAGAGTGTTGTTGTAAAAAAACCGACAACAACACTAGCAAGCAGTGAGAGGTAAAAATTATCCATCAGATAAGCCCAAAGCCAAATCGCCATGCCCTGCCCTATAAAAACATACAGTAATCTTTTGTTGTTAATCCACTTACCAAGAACAATAGGACCAATGACTAAACCAACTGCTCGCATTGAGTGCAAGAGTCCCAAAGCCAAAGAGGTTGCAATGATAGAAGCATAGTAGCGATCTACCATCAAAGCTACAAGTGCATCAAAAGCAGTCAGTCCTACAAAAGAGTGAATCAGCATCAAATGCAGTGCTTTTGGATTTGACTTCAGATAAGAAAAGGTATCTTTCATCATTACAAAAAAATTCTCTTTTATATGCAAAATCTCATCTTTAAATTTCAGATCATACAAAAGAAAAAAGGCACATACAAACATCAGAGCATCAAGTAAAAAAGCCACTTTTATACCAAGTAAATAGACTACAAATCCACTGATTGCCATGCCGAGGGTATAAGAAAGTGACCAGATGATAGAGTGAAGTTCATTTGCTCGTTGCAGTTTCTCTCCATCCAAGATTTTAGGTAGCAGTGACATCTCTGTAGTAAAATAAAATGATGCAGCTGCCATCTTCACAAGAATAAGAATATATAAAAGATTGAGATCACTGACTTCACTTACAAAAATCAAAGCTGCAGTAGAGAATATCTCAACAAAGATTAAAAAGAGCATCAGCTCTTTGGCCCGAAATCTGTCAATAACAGGACCTGAAAAAGGAGCCTGAATAACACCTGCTAAAAAATTAAGCATTGCTACAAATGCTACTACTTCAGCCGAAACATCCAAATGGATCAGAAGTGTATAGATAGCGACATTGGAAAACCAGGCACCAAAGTAAGAGATAAGTTGAACAAAAGAGAGTCTTTTTAAAACAGGCTCTTCTTGTAAAAGTTGTATATATGCTTTCATAGATGCAAGAGTAGCATAAGAAAAAAAAGAAATTTGCAATTTTTACAATTTTTTTCTAAAGTTATTGTATAAAATGTCGATGTTGTGATTAATAATTATATTCTGTAAGCTAAGGAGTAAGTCATGGATGGCATTGCTAATGTTGCAAGACAACAACAATCACAAATGAATGTTCAAGAGACTCACGCAAGAGTACAAGAACAGATGCAGACAACACAACAGACTTCACAAACACGAATGAAAGAAGATGATGTTGTTCAAGAGATGCAAAAATCTGCTTCAAATGAAAAAAATCAGATTAATTCTCAAAAAGATGTTGAGGAGTTAATAAAAAAACTAAATGATGCAATGGCACCACTCAATCCTGATATTAAATTCGGTGTAGATCGACACGACGTCTTTTATGTTGCAGCCATTGATTCAAAAACTGACAGAATTATCCGAAGATTTCCTGCTGAACAAGCAAATGATTTTTTACCTAAAATGCAAGAAGTGAGTGGTATTCTTTTTGATTCAAAGGGATAAGATTATGCTCTTATGAGCATAATCTACTCCCTTTTGATACATTTTTTCTTTTGTATGCTTTATTTTTTCTTATTTTGCTTTTTTAACTCTTTTCATATAAGCAAAGACTCACCTCTTTTTCGATATAATCGCGATAATTATTTTACAATCAAAAGGTTTTTTATATGAAAAAAAGTGTCAAAAAAGTGGTATTAGCCTATTCTGGGGGATTAGATACAAGCGTTATTTTAAAATGGCTTCAAGATGAGTATAACTGTGAAGTAGTAACATTTACAGCAGATCTAGGACAAGGTGAAGAGCTTGAACCTGCTCGCATCAAGGCACTTGAACTTGGTATTAAACCTGAAAATATCTTTATCGATGACCTTCGTGAAGAGTTTGTAAAAGATTTTGTTTACCCTATGTTTAGAGCAAATGCGATCTATGAAGGCGAGTATCTTCTAGGTACATCAATAGCACGTCCTTTAATCGCAAAACGTCAAGCAGAGATTGCAAAGATCACAGGAGCTGACGGAGTAAGTCACGGTGCAACAGGTAAAGGAAATGATCAAGTACGTTTTGAGATGGGTTACTTAAGCCAAGATGCTACACTGACAATTATCGCTCCATGGCGTGAATGGGATTTGAACTCTCGTGAAAAACTTTTGGCATACGCTGCAAAACACGGTATTCAAATCGAGAAAAAAGGGAAAAAATCACCGTATTCAATGGATGCAAACCTCCTTCACATCTCATATGAGGGCGGAATTTTAGAAGATCCTGCTGCAGAGCCGGAAGAGTCTATGTGGTTATGGTCAAACTCACCTGAAAATGCTCCAGACGAAGCAGAATACATTGAGATCACATACAAAAACGGTGATCCTGTAGCACTTAACGGTAAAGAGTTAAGTCCAGCTACTATGCTAAAAACTTTAAATGAGCTTGGTGGAAAACATGGAATTGGACGTGTAGATATCGTTGAAAACCGCTTTGTAGGTATGAAAGCTCGTGGCTGTTATGAAACTCCGGGTGGTACGATTATGCTCAAAGCGCACCGTGCTATTGAGTCTATCACACTTGATCGTGAAGCTGCACACCTCAAAGATGAGATGATGCCAAGATATGCAAAACTTATTTATAACGGTTTTTGGTTCTCTCCAGAGCGTGAGATGCTGCAAGCTGCGATTGATAAAACACAAGAGTGGGTAGAAGGAACAGTAAGACTCAAACTCTACAAAGGCAATGTAATCGTCGTTGGCAGAAGTTCTGATGTGTCACTTTTTAACCCAGAGTATTCAACTTTTGAAGAAGATGAAGTTTATAATCAAAAAGATGCAGAAGGTTTTATTAAACTCAATGCATTACGTTTTATTATTGAAGGTAAAGCGCGAAGAGATAAAAAATAAAAAGGGAAAAATTATGAGTATAATTAAAATTGATATGAACTCACCTGAATTTCAAGCAGAGTTAGAAAAAACAATTAGATTTACAGACAAAGTAAACAAGCAGTTTGGATGGGTATATAATCCACAAGAAGAAGTAAACGAAGGCGTACAGATGGGTCTTGCTCGTAACAAGATGATGTACAAAAAAAGATTTTGCCCTTGTTTTATGGTTGAAGAAGTTGATGGTAAACCAAAATCTGCTGATGATCGTATCTGTCCTTGTAAACCGGCAATTGAACGTGAGATTCCAGAAAACGGTGTTTGTCACTGTGGAATTTTCTGTACTCCTGAATTCGCAGCACAAAAAAGAGTAGAACTGGGCATGGAAGAAGTTGCACATACACATTCACGCGGTCTTTCAAAAGAGGAGTGTAAACTTCTTGTTAATCAAGATGAGCTAGATGGTGATGAGCTTGTTTCTCTTCTTGAAGCACGTGAACTTGGTATGGTAAAGTTTACACTTGTTGATGTTCGTGAGTATATGGAGTGGCAAATGGGTCACATCAAAGGTGCTGACAAATTGGTTCCTACATCATCATTTTTTCAAACTTGGGAAGAGGCAAATCTTGGCAAAGATGAAAACATCATTCTTTACTGTCATGTAGGTAGTCGTTCTGCTCATGTTGCTAGAATTTTAACAGATAGCGGATATACAAAAATCGGAAACTTGACACATGGTATTGTCTCTTTTCCCGGTAATATAGAAAGATAATAAATATAAAGGCAAAAAAATGAAAGTACTTTTAATAAAAGATGTAAAAAGTTTAGGAAATGCTGGTGAAGTTAAAGAGGTTAAACCCGGATATGGTCAAAACTTTTTAATCAAAAAAGGATTTGCAAAACCTGCAACACCTGAGATCATTGCAGAGCACGAAGCAGAAATCAAAAGAAAAGCCGAAGAAGAAGCAGCAGAGATTGCACGTCTAAAAGAGATGGCTGAAAAACTTGATAAAATTGAGATCATCATTACAAAAAAACTTGGTCAAAACGGTCATCTTTTTGGTGCTGTTACAAAAGATGAAATTGCACATGCACTCAAAGAGCAACATGACATAGAGATCGATAAAAAACATATCACGGACAAAACTGCTATCAAAACAGTTGGTGAACATGATGTGGATCTTAAACTCGGACATGGAATTCATGCAACACTCCATGTTGATGTTCAAGGTGAATAATGTTTGATGCTACTACAATACTAGCCTACAAAGGAAAGAACAAAGCTGTTATCGGTGGTGATGGTCAGGTTACTTTTGGAGACAGTGTTTTAAAGGGCAATGCAACAAAAATACGTACACTGCATCATGGTAAAATCTTAGCAGGTTTTGCCGGCAGTACGGCTGATGCATTTAATCTTTTTGATATGTTTGAAGAGTTTTTAGAGAATAAAAAAGGGGATATTTTAAAGTCCGTTGTCGAATTCTCTAAAGCTTGGAGAAAAGATAAAGTACTACGTCGTTTAGAAGCTATGATGATTGTACTCAATAATAATCATATCTTTATCTTGACAGGAAATGGTGATGTTGTAGAACCTGAAGATGGAGAGATAGCTTCCATTGGCAGTGGTGGTAATTTTGCAATCTCTGCTGCACGTGCTTTAAAAAAACATGCTACACTTGATGAAGAAGATCTTGTAAAAGAATCCCTTCATATTGCGGCAGATCTCTGTATCTATACAAACCACAATATCAAAACACTTACCTTAGAGGATAATCAAGAATGAATATGACTCCAAAAGAGATAGTTGAATATCTTGACAAATATGTAATTTCACAAAAAAATGCAAAAAAGACCATAGCACTTGCTCTAAGAACACGCTACAGAAGAATGCAGCTTGATGATGAAATGCGTCAAGAGATTAAGCCAAAAAACATTCTTATGATTGGATCAACAGGTGTTGGTAAAACAGAGATCTCACGAAGACTGGCAAAAATGATGAAAGTCCCTTTCATTAAAGTAGAAGCTTCAAAATATACAGAAGTCGGTTTTGTCGGACGTGATGTTGAGTCTATGATTCGTGATCTCGTTGTTAACTCTCTTGCTATTGTAAAAGCAGAAAAAGAAGAGGCTAACAAAGAAAAGATTGAAAACTACATCATTAACCGCATTACTGAAAAACTTGTTCCCCCTCTTCCTGCAGGAGTAAGTGAAAGTAAAAAAGATGATTATCAACGACTGCTTGAAGCTACTGAAAAGCGTGTAGAATCCGGTGAGATGGATGATAAAGTAATAGAGATAGAACTTGAATCAAGTGGTACTATCGAATTTAACGATACAAACCTCCCACCTGAGATGGCAAAAGTACAAGAGAGTTTTTCCAAGGTATTTTCTACTCTGAACAAAGAAGATAAGAAAAAAGAAGTTACTGTCAAAGATGCCAAAGTACTCCTTCGCCAAGAAGCAAGTTCAAAACTTCTTGATATGAACTCTCTCACAGCTGAAGCTCTGCGTCGTGCAGAAAACGGCGGAATTATTTTTCTTGATGAGATCGATAAAATTGCACTCAGTGAAAAATCACAAGGCAGAAATGACCCTTCAAAAGAGGGAGTACAACGTGATCTCTTACCAATAGTAGAAGGTTCTAGTGTCTCTACAAAATATGGAACGATTAATACGGATCATATTCTCTTTATTGCAGCAGGTGCTTTTCATGTAAGCAAACCAAGTGACTTGATCCCTGAGCTTCAGGGGCGTTTTCCTCTGCGTGTAGAACTTGAAGCCTTGACAGAAGAGACACTCTATAAAATTTTAACACAGACAGAAAACTCTCTTTTAAAACAGTATGAAGCACTCCTTAGTGTTGAAGGTATGGAGCTTGTGTTTGAAGAAGAGGCAGTTCGTGCGATTGCACAACTTTCACACCGTGCCAATGAGACAGCAGAAGATATCGGTGCACGCCGTCTACACACTGTACTAGAGCGCATACTTGAAGATATCAGTTTTAATGCTGATGAATACAAAGGCGAGACATTTGTTGTAACAAAAGAACTCGTCCATGAAAAACTTGATGAAGTTGTTGAAGATGATGACCTTTCAAGATATATACTATAATAGTCCCGTAGAGGAGCAAAAGCCCCTCTACTCCGCTTACGCCGCTGAGGCGACTAAAGGCAGAGACTTGTCTCTGTAATACAAAGGAAAATATTAATGACAAAAGCTGGTTTCGTTTCACTTATTGGTCGTCCAAACGCTGGTAAAAGTACACTTATGAACTCACTGCTCGGTGAGAAAATTGCAATGGTAAGCCA
>JAMOSE010000025.1 GCA_027063215.1 Sulfurimonas sp.
TCTCTGTAATACAAAGGAAAATATTAATGACAAAAGCTGGTTTCGTTTCACTTATTGGTCGTCCAAACGCTGGTAAAAGTACACTTATGAACTCACTGCTCGGTGAGAAAATTGCAATGGTAAGCCAAAAAGCAAATGCTACAAGGAAACGCTCCAATGCTATTGTTATGCATGAAAATGCACAAATTATCTTTGTAGATACTCCAGGGTTGCATGAAAAAGAGAAAGTTTTAAACAAATTTATGCTTGATGAAGCACTCAAAGCTATGGGTGACTGTGACCTCATCGTCTATCTTGCTCCGGTCACTGATTCAGTTGAACATTATGAAAAATTTTTAAAACTCAACAAAAAAAACATTCCTCATATCATCGCTCTTTCAAAAATTGATCAGGTTTCACAAGAGAAACTCTTTAAAAGGATAGCCTCTTATAACCAATATGCCGATAAATTTGAAGCCCTCATTCCTGTTGCAATTCCAAGAAAAGTGGGACACAAAGATCTGCTAGACACCATTGCAAAACTACTCCCTGAGTCTCCATACCTCTATGATCCAGAGGATCTTACAAGTGAGCTTGTTCGAGATATCTATGCAGGATTTATCCGCGAAGCTATCTTTGAACATATCAGTGATGAAGTACCCTATGAATCAGATGTCATCATCGACTCCATAGAAGAGGATCATGGTATTGACAGAATCTATGCAACTATCATCATTGAAAAAGAGTCACAAAAAGGTATCATCATCGGAAAAAAAGGTGAGGCTATCAAGCGCATAGGAAAAGCCGCTCGTGAAAAAATTGAACAGCTCAGCGGGAAAAAAGCCTATCTTAATTTACAAGTTGTTGTAAAGAAGGGATGGACAAAAGATAAACATTTCTTAAAAGAGATAGGATATGATAATGCGCAATAAAATTATTTTTCTCTTTACTTTATCTCTAGTATCCTTATTGCATGCAGCAGATCCACAGATTCTCACTGAGTACAGAATAAATGGTATTAAAAATCTTGAAAAGAAATTGGATCAAGAACTGACAAAAAAAGAGTATTGGAACAGATATCTTCAAAATATAGATACGACATTTGGATATTTTGAAACATATAATAATATTTTAATTTGTAATAAAACAAAATCTCAACTTTCGCTTTATAAAAAAAATGATAAAAATAAATATATACTACAAAAAAAATACAATGCTTTTACCGGAAAAGAACAAGGAGATAAAAAACATGAAGGTGATTTAAAAACTCCAGTTGGTGTTTACAATATAGTTCAAAAACTTACAAAGGTAGACTCTTTTTATGGCCCTATGGCTTTTGTCACATCTTATCCGAATCTTTATGATAAATATCAAAATAAAACTGGCAAAGGTATATGGATCCATGGCTTGCCAATCCATAAAGATAGAGATAATTACACAAAAGGATGTATTGCTATTAACAATCAAAATCTTAAATGTTTAAACAATGATATTGATATCAATCAAACAGTTTTAATCATAAATGAAAATAAATTTACTGCTAAAACTTCAAAAAATAAGTATTCACAGCTCTTAAGTAATCTTTTTCAATGGCGATATGCATGGATCTATAATGATCTAGATAGTTATCTTAGTTTTTATAATGCAAACTTTAAACGTTTTGACGGAATGAATTTAGATATGTTTAAACGCTATAAAAAAAGAATTTTTAAGAAAAAAGAGAATAAAACAATCATTTTTAAAAATATAAATATTACTCCTTATCCAAATAATGAAAATATGTACAAGATAACATTTGAAGAGCTTTATAAAACAAAAAGTTACACCTATCAAGGGAAAAAAGTTCTCATTGTTACATCGGAAGATGACCATTTTCATATAATTACAGAGCGATAATATGAAACTCTTTCTTTTTACTCTTTTTTACTCCGTTACTCTTTTACAAGCCTCCATACAGCTGATTAAAAAAGAAAATCCAGATTCAAATACTACACTTTTGGTTATTGGTGGCATACATGGAAACGAACCTGGCGGCTATTTTGCAGCTTCTATTTTAGCAATGCATTATACTATCAAGTCCAAGAATCTATGGATTATTCCTAATTTAAATAAAGAGAGTATTATCGCCAACAAAAGAGGTATTCATGGAGATATGAATCGTAAATTTGCATATATTAAAAAATATGACAAAGATAAAGATACTGTAAAGTCTGTAAAAAAAATAATTCTTAATCCTCAAGTATCTTTAATTTTAAACCTCCATGACGGACATGGTTTTTATAGACACAAAGAACAAAACAGTATCTTTAATCCTAATGCATGGGGACAAACCTGTGTCATAGATCAATGTAATTTAAATGCAAAACAAGCTTTTGGGAATCTCAATGAAATTGCAGAAAATGTCCAAAAAAGTGTCAATAAAAAACTACTGAAAAAACATCATATTTTTAATGTAAAAAATACACAAACAAAGTTTAAAGACGAACAGATGCGACTTTCTTTAACCTATTTTGCAGTAAGAAACAATAAACCGGCTTTTGCAATTGAAACAAGCAAAAGTCTTTCATCCGTTTCGCAAAAAGTTTTCTACCAACTCTTGGCAATAGAAGAATTTATGAAAATAATGGGTATTGAATATAGCAAAGATTTTATCCTAAATGAAAAAAATATTGCTAAAATAGTCAAAAATTATGGAACTTTAGAAATAAATCACAATATTTTGTTAAATTTGAGTGATATAAAAAGCTCTTTAAGCTTCATTCCGATAAAATCAAAAAGTAATGCGTTTGTGTTTTCCAACCCTCTGGGTGCTGTAAAGAAAAACAAATATGGTAGGTATGATGTATTTATAGGCAATAAAAAAGTTACATCACTCAAACCACAATATTTTGAAATAGCAGATCATTGCCCTGATACATATCTTGTTGAAGCAGACAAAAAAATTATTTCTTTGAAAAAAGCTTCAAAATTTTATGTAAATGACGATTTTAAAATCATTAGAGATAAACAGTATCGAGTGAATATTATTGGCTATCACTCCAAAAACAAAAAAAATGAGAGTGATATTACTATTTCTCTTAATGATCTTAATAAAAAATATGCTGTAGACACAGCCAATAAAACATTTCGAATAGAATTTTATAAAGATAATAAATTTTGTTCCATGTTAATGGTTACATTTAAATAGGACTAGAATTAATGCGTACTTCTACAAAAAACTCTTTTACAAGTGTACTTTCTATCAATCCATATAAAGAGACCTATTTAAGTGGTGTATCTAGTTTTATTTCGGAAGTATCATCACCTTCATTTTCAAAAGAACAATTTGTCATCTCTTATCTTAACACAAGAGAATTTATTACTGCGCATATCGATATCAGTAAAAATATTCCTGACGAAGATCTCTACGATGCCATAAACAATAAAGCATATGATGAACTTGCACTTGATCAAGCAGTCGAATATAAGATCCAATATATCGAAACATTTAATAACCTAGATGAGAACAACAGACATTTTCACCTTTTTATTGTTGATCCTTTAGATATAAAAAATACTTTTCAAAATGTTATAGAAAAAATAAAATATATTGATATTATAACACCTATGCCTCTTCTTATTAAATCTCTTTATTCAAAAGAGATTATTGAGAGTAACGGGGTGCACTGTTTTGTCTATTTTCAAGAAAATGATGCATCTTTAACGCTTTATGGAAACAAAGAATTTATCTATACAAAATCACTGAAATATTCATTTCTTGAAATGTACGAAAGATTTTGTGAACTTTATGGAGAAAGAATCCAATATGAAGATTTCTTTGAATTTTTCACTACTGCAAATCTGAAAACAACTGAGAGTCAGTATAAAGAATATCTGATTCGTCTGTATAGAGAAATCATCACAAACATTAATGATATTTTAACATATGCCAAAAGAGCTTTTGAAATAGATAAATTCGAGCATATTTATATTGGTACACAAGCTTATACAAAAACAAAATTTTATGAAATTGCTGAAGTTGAGTTAAATATCCATACAAGTGAATTTAACTTTGACTATGGATTTGAGACAAATAATGATGGCTATATCGATCAATTACATGCATTAATGCAACTGTATACTTTTCTTCCTTCAGAAGAAAAATATGCATGTAATTTCACCCTTTATAAACGTCCTCCAAAATTTATTCAGCGAGAAAGCGGTAAATTAATTATACTTAGTGTTGCATCCTTTGCATTAGCATTTGCTTATCCTGTTACATATTGGGTATTAACATATACACAGGAACTACGAGAAGATCTTCTCAAACAAAAGTATAAAGAAATTCATAATATAAAAATAACAAGAGAAGCGACTATTAAAAATAAAGAACTTGATAAAGAAAAAGCATTGGTACTCCTTAAAGAAGAAGAAAAAGAGTATAATGAAAAAAAAGAGACGCTCAATAAAATTCATAAAGTTAAAGTAGATTATCCAATGAAAGCAAAATTGCTTGCTCTTTTTGCAAAAGAATTAAATAAAGATGATGTTCAAATCGATTCAGTTACATATGAAGAAAAAGATAACACAAAAACTTTAATCCTTAATCTTGTCTCATCCAAAGATAGAAAAATAACGCAACTTATAGAACATCTTACAAAAATTTATGCAACAAAATATGACTTTGATGTAGAAGAGATACTCTATGATGATAAATTTGAAGTTTATACCAGTAAATTAAAAGTGACATTATTATGAAAATAAGTACTGAAGATTATCTACATAAAATAGACAGCTTTTTTAAAAACAAAGAACAAAAAGAGATATATATGACCTATATGATGGTTGTAGCTGCTATTTTTGCTTTTGCATATCTCCTTTTTTGGGACAGCTCTTTTCAAGGCTTTGAAAGAACACAAAAAAATGTTCAAAGACTTTCCAATCAGATCAAAAATGACAAACAATACTTGCAAAGAAATCCTGAAATAAAAATTACAAAACTAAACAAAGAGATTAAACAAATTAATCAAAAAATGTTAATGCATAGAAAAAACAATGCCTATATCAAATATAAAATAGAAACTATTTCTTTCCTTATTTATGATGAACGTGCATGGGGAGAATATCTAGACTCAATTACTACAAATTCACAAAAATATAAGATAAAACTAAATAAACTGACTAATAAATATGCACAGACAGGAAGTTCTTTTGGACATATTTTAGATATAACAGTAGCTTCAAAAGGAAAATTCAACAATACATTAAAGTTTATCAATGCATTAGAACAAAACAATCTTGTTGTTGATATCCATGATTTTAATCTTACAATGAAAAAAGATTTGAATGCCGAATTTCAAATCTCTGTATGGGGGATTAAATACTAATGAAAAAACTTACTGTACCAATATTTTTAATCATATCTCTACATTTAACTGCGAATGAACTTTCTTGGGTGGATAAACAGATAGAAGCCATAAAGCCACCAAGAAAAGGTATTGCTTTAAAAGAGATAGCACAGATAAAAGATCCATTTATTTTTCTAGAATTGGAAAAAGAAGAATCTGTAGCAAAAAAAACAGAGAAAAAGCCACTACCTGTTAAACATATTTTTACAAAAAGAAGATCACATCACATCAGATTTTCACTTGAAGCAATCATGAACAAATCTGCTTTAATTAACGGAAAATGGTACAAAGAAGGTGAAAAAGTTTTTGGTTATTTGGTGAAAAAAGTAAAAATAAAATCTGTTTTACTTACAAAAGGTAAAAAGAAAATCACTCTAACAACCGTCAGTAAAAATAGAAATTTAAAATTTAAGAATAATTAGGAAGATAACATGAAATTTATTAAGAGATCATTATATGCAGCTATTTTAACAGCAATGGTTACAACAACTAGTTTTGCAGATTGTTCTTATGAACTTTTCACTATAAGTTCTTCAAAAAATACTAAAATTATGGATTTCATTGATCAACTCAGTGATGAATGTGGTTTTAGCATTATATTAACTGATCCTTATGCTGAAAAAATTCTTCGAAAAAAACTCAATAAAACAAACTTAAAAAATTTAACTATAGAAGAGGTATTAAATATAATTTTAACAGAGAATAATTTATCTTATTCTCTACAAAACAATCTACTTAGAATATCTTATTTAAAAACCAAAATTTTCAATATTGACTATATCCTTTCTCAAAGAAAAAGTTCTGGGAGTACAGATGTAACACTTAGCTCATCTGGAAGTGGAGCCGCATCCACAGAAGGTGCAAACAGTGGTGGAACATCTTCATCATCATCAGGAAGTAACTCATCTGCTGACAGTGGTATTAAAATACAAAGTACTGATGAAGTAAAATTTTGGGAACAACTCGATATGGAATTTCAAAGTGTTCTCAACCGTCCAACAGATACATATAAAGCACCTGCTCCAATTATCAATAAAAATGCCGGTCTCATTACAGTTACAGCAACCCAACAACAATTAAATCGTTTTAAAGCGTACTTAAAGAAGCTTCAAGATAAAGTACAACTCCAAGTACTTATTGATGTACAGCTTTTAAGTGTTACTATGCATGAAGGAAAAACAACAGGTATTGACTGGGAACAACTCTATGCACTTCAAAATATACAAGTTGGAATGAATACCTTAAAACTGAACAATGTTGATACATTTGATACAACAGATGCGACAAGTCCTACTATTACATCAGCAGCATTAAATACAGCTGCAGGTGTTTCAAAAATAGTTACCATTAAAGCTGGTGGCTCGCTCAATGAAGTAATTAAATTTTTAAAAACACAAGGTGATGTCAATTCTATCTCTAATCCTAAAGTTTTAACACTCAATAATCAACCGGCATTAATTACTGCAGGTACAGAATACTTTTATAAAATTCTTTCACAAACAAATCAACAAGGTACCGGTGGTGGTGTAGCGGCAACAACACAAAATCAAAATGTCCAGTCTGTTTTTGCAGGTGTTTTATTAACAATCACGCCTGAAATTTCTGATGATAAAACCATAACACTGAGAATAAATCCATCACTTTCCCAAACGACTGTAAGTATGTCCGATACACCAAATTCAGGTAGAGATATGCCTCCAGATTTGACACGTCGTCAACTCTCATCAGTTGTAACAGTCAAAGATGGAAACAGAATTATTCTTGGTGGACTTATTAATACAAAAAATGTAAATGACACTAGTAAAGTCCCGCTTTTAGGAGATATTCCGGTTATTAGTTATCTGTTTAAATATGAATCCGTTGTGAAAGAGACGCAAGAACTCGTTATTATCATTGAACCACATATTATCCATAAATCAAAAAACAGTGTATCTCTTTCAGATTTAGGATATAAAGGTCTTAGTAATGATCTGATCAATTTTGAGTATGTTTCAAAACACCAGAAAAATCTTGATCTAAATAAAACAGATACTAAATAATTGGAGATTTTATAAATGAAAAGTATCTTTGCAGATTCTAAAAATATTTTCTTAGATACAGTAAATCCAAAAGATTATGTGCAACTTGAACGTGTCACAATTATTTATCGATCATTAGAACAATCTATAAACAAACCCTTAAAACTGATTTTACTTTATGGAAAACCAGGAACAGGCAAGAGTATGTTTTTAAGTAAAATTTATGAAGATCTCGTGGAAAAAAGACCTATTTTTCTCTATAAGACACCCATTTTGGATGAATCAGAATTCTATAAAAAACTCTCATTAGATGTATGTTCACTCCAACAAGATGAGGAACTGAATTTTACACAATTTGTACAAATTCTTGAAAAAAAGAATTTTGATCAGGTTCCTGTAGTTCTTTTAGATGAAGCACAACTTTATAGTGATGCACTTATGGAGAAAATTCGCCTTCTTTCTGATACCAGAAAAGTCAAATTTGTCATTGCTCTGCATAAAACAGAAAAAGAAGATCTCATTGCCAAAGAACACTTTCAAACAAGAATTTGGGAGAGTATAGAACTAGAAAATGCATCTAAAACCGAGCTTAAAATCTATATACAAAAAAAATTGATGAAAGCCAATTGTTTTGATACAGCAAATATGTTCAATACAAATAAAAGTATTAATCTGATATATAAACTTACACAAGGAAATTATAGAGATACAAATAAACTTCTCTATACTTTATTTGATATTTATACAGTTTATGAAGATAAACAACAATTTAATAAAATAGATACAAACTATATTTCACCTAAACTCATTGAAATGGCTGCAATACATACAGGACTCATAAATGCTTAATATCAATGATCTTGAAAATAGATGGCTTCGATACAAAATTAAATCATATATTCCTTATGGAATTATTCTTATCACTTCTATTTTTGTAGGTATTGCTCTTTATTTTTTTATACTCGATAAACCTACTA
>JAMOSE010000026.1 GCA_027063215.1 Sulfurimonas sp.
GGTCTCACTCTTCTTGGAGGCAGATGTCTTCTATATGGTACTCTTCGAGGCATTAGTGGTGTTGAATAAAAATACGCAGCCTTGTCACTCTCTTTTCTAATCATGAGCGGAGCTTCTTTATCTGCTTTTATAAATTTATTAATAGTTTGAGAGTCTGTAGCTGAAGAGTTTGTACTTGTTGCAGTTAAAGTTATAGGCCCTTTTTGGTACTCTTTTTCTGTAATAATAAGCTCTCCAGAAGGTTTAACATTACCAAAAAAAGTAAGCTGTACATGTGTAGTATTTTGCGTTTTCCAGATAAGTTTATATTTTTTAACATTATCCACAACAATACTCTGGGCTTTAAAAAGAGTAATAATCGGCCGCTTCTCTTTTTGTACTTTCACTTGAGGAAGTTCATACGCATAACTCTTCATAGAAAATAAGAAAAGCGTTAGTGTAAATATTATTTTTTGCAGTATCATAAAAAAAGAGGCATTAAACCTCTTCTTCCTTCACCATTCTATCTTTGGCCTCTATACCCATAAGAGAGAGGCCTGTTTTAAGACTGAGTGCAACAACTAGCATCAGTTTTAGGAGTTTTGCTTCATCATCTGTGCCAATCATACGCACATCATAATAAAACTTATGCAATGATGCTGCAAGTGATTTAAGATAGTCTGTCAGTTTTTGAACCTGACGAGAGCTAAACGCATCTTCTACAACTTCTGGAAGTAAAAGTGCATCAAAAAGCAGTGAATCTGCATTTTCACCCAAGTTTTTCAATGATGCTGCATTGATATCTTCACGAGAGCAAGTAGCTTTGCTCAGTAGAGTCTGTATGCGAGCATGTGCATACTGTATATAAAAAATAGGGTTTGAGCTATCCTCCTTTTTAAACTCAGCCAAGTCAAACTCTAAAGCGGTATCACTCTTTTTACTTGCAAAGATAAAACGCAGAGCATCTGCTCCTATCTCTTCAACAATATCACTCATAAGTATAACATTGCCGGCACGCTTACTCATCTTGTATGGTTCACCGTCTTTTAAAAGACTGACCATTTGAGAAAGAAGCACTTCAAGTTTAGAAGCATCATAACCAAGATACTCAATCGCAGCTTTTACACGAGGAATATATCCATGGTGATCTGCACCCCAGATATTGATATAATGATCATAGCCACGTTCAAACTTTTGGTTATGATACACTATATCGCCCGCAAGATATGTTGGACGACCATCTTCACGAACAACCACTCTATCATGATCATCGCCTTTTGCTTCAGATGCAAGCCAGACCTTACCCTCTTTTTCATAGATGCTTCCAGGTGCATTAGTCTCCATCTTATGCATCACTCTATCCCAGTCATCATAAAGTGTTGACTCATAGACAAAAGTATCAAAATGAATATTTGTATCTGCCAAATCTTTAACAATGATTTGCATCACCTCATCTTTTGCCCAAAGAGCAAGCTCACGACGACGAGACGCATCATGAAAGATTTCAGCACCAAATTTCTCCATTGCTGCTCTTGAGAGTCCATCAAGATACTCACCACGGTAGTAGCTTTCAGGGTACTCTACTGTTTCATCCAAAAGATTTTCACGACCATGCAGTTGAATAGAGAGTCCTAAAAGATCAATCTGGTTTCCCGCATCATTGACATAATACTCAGCCGTAATATCATATCCCAAATGCTTTGCAAGACGATAAAGCGTATCTCCATAAACAGCACCACGGGCATGACCGATATGGAGAGGTCCCGTAGGATTTGCACTGACAAATTCTAAAAGAATCTTATCACCCTTCTCTTGTGTTGCAAATTTTTGTGCATTATTAAGTGCCCATGAAGCATATTCAGCTAAAAAGTCTTCACTCAAACGAAAGTTCAAATATCCCTTTACAGCTTCCACACTTGAAAACTCATCAACATCTGAAAATGATGAAGCAAGTTCATCTGCAATAACCATAGGAGATTTTCTTAGCTCTTTTGCTAAAGAAAAAGCAATAGGAGTAGCAAAGTGACCAAAAGATCGGTCACGTGGCTTTTCTAAAACAACCTCACGACCTAACTTTTCGCGCAGTAGCGCCGATACACGTTGTTTCAAGATTTACGCTTGTGTCGTAGTTTTTGGAGCTTCTTCATTAGAAGCTACTTCTTCTGTTTTTTCAACTTTTTTAGGAGTCTCAACATCTATCTCATCAACTTCTTTCATCTCTTGTTTGAAGTTTTTGATCCCTTTACCAAGACCTTTTGCCAAATCAGGTATCTTTTTCGCACCAAAAAGAAGTACGATAATTCCAAAAATCAATAATAGTTCTGTTCCACTAGGCATTCCCATAGTATATATCCTTGTTTAAAATTAAGTGCATGAAGTATATCGTTATTTTTCTGTAACTTCTCTTACAGAAGCAAGCTTGATACACTTACATATCTTCCCATTGGTTTACAAATGCATTTATCTCATCATTTGACTTCTTAAAACGAGCTGTAGTAGCAATTGTTTGCAGTTTATCAGCAGCAGCTTCCAAATCATCATTTATAAGCAAAAACTCATATTCAGAAACACGTTGAATCTCTTTTTTAGCCATCTGTAAACGTTTTTCTATAACATCCTGTGCATCTGTCGAACGATTCTCAAGTCTTCTTTTAAGTTCTGAAAGTGTTGGAGGCGTGATAAAAACAGATGTTGTAATGTCACCAAGTCTATTTTGAACAGCAGCGTTACCCTGCACATCAATATCAAAAACAACAAGCTTCCCTTCTTCAAGTGCTTTTTTTACAGGACGAAGGGATGTCCCATAGTAATTACCATGGACTACTGCATACTCTAAGAACTGATCATCTTCAATCTCTCGTTCAAACTCTGCTTTATCGACAAAATGATAATCGACACCATCAACTTCTCCCTCTCGCATAGGACGTGTAGTTGTAGAGATAGAAAAATAACATTCACCTATATCATCTATAATTTTATGCACTAACGAACTTTTTCCTGCTCCACTCGGACCTGAAAGAACTAAAACCGCACCGTCTATCTTTTTCATTTATTATCCAATTCTATATTAATTGTAATTTTCATCCCTTTCATGGAAGCAGCTAGTTTTTGATCACTCAGAACTTCTAGAAGTTTTTTCAAAGCATCAACCCCTTCTACAGTTTCATTATCATCTTGTGCCACTATGGCTTCTTCTGAAAGCTCCTCTATATGCTCATCTT
>JAMOSE010000027.1 GCA_027063215.1 Sulfurimonas sp.
TAGTTGATTTTTCTTTTCGCTATCTCTTCGATAAGTACCGTCGCGTACGATCCTTTTGGCAGTGTAAAGTTTAACTCATACTGCGCCTCAACAGGATTAAAACGTCCCTCTATCTCTGTTGGATAGATCCATGCATAACGGCGTGCTCCATCTGCATTTATATCATCGTCATACTCTTTTTCAATGACGCGGGCTTCCATAGTTGCTAATCTGGCTTTTTTCCCCGGCAGTAATCCGGTAACACTTACATCACGCTCATTAAAACGCTTAAGATCATCTGCTTCTCCCTCATAATCAAAAAGACGACCATGGGGATAATGCTCCATTACATCACCAGAAATAAGCTTAAAAGGATGGCTTTGCGCTTTCATCTTTGCAACTTCTCCATTTGGCATATTCAAGAGATTTTCAAGTTCTACAGCCGTAAAACTGCTGACAAGAGAGTTAATCTCAAGTCTTCTTGAAAGCCAAAGATTAAAAAGATGGGATTGATAGGCATTGATAAGCAATCTTTTTACACGAGGATTTCGCTCACGTGCTTCACCTTTTGCCAACTTTTCACCCAGTATATGATTATCACCGTCATTTCCAAAACGCTGGTAACCAAAAAAGTTTGGTATTCCCTGTTTATCAATATTTTTCAAGGCTTCATCTATCTTAGCCGCACTTGTCGGATTTACCTTTTTAAGCTTGATGTAAAAACGGTTTCCTTTAAGATGTCCTATTCGGATCTTATTGTTATGATAGGTTTTAGAAAGTATCTTAATACCGTCAAAATTAAAATTCTCCATTGCCTCTTCATACTTTCTGTGCAGTGATATATACTGCTTTGTCATAGCATGCTTGTCTTTAAGTCCCGCATAGCCTATCTCTTTGTTTTTTATACCAAGATAGCGTGCAATCTGCCCTACCATTTCTGTTGTAGAGAGGTTCTTCTTACGTACAAATAAAACTAAATGCTCCCCCTCTCCACTAAATTCATAAAGAGGTATCTCTTCTACAACAAAATCCCGAGGTGTTTGTTTAAAATGAAAATCGATGCTTGCATGTCCAAGCGAATAAAATCTGTCCATAAATTATTTTCCTAATGTTTAAAAATGATGTGCTTTACATCTGTTGCTGTATCTATTACGAGTAACAACTCCAAAGATTGTCAAGGGAGTTCTACTCTGCTGTGCCCGTCTTATAACTGCTTTTTTATGGCGTGGATCAAAAGCGACAAGCATCTCATACTCTTCACCGCTACAGCCTATCTCCTTTGGTATCTTTTTTAAAAATTTTACACCTGTTTTATTATAAGATGTCAATTTTTCCAAATCACTAAAGAGTCCATCTGAGATATCCATACCAGCTTCTAAATAACGCGAACTTCCAGAGACAAACTTCTGACGAAGCTCAATATCTACAAATTTAGATGCTTTATGAATTTTTCCAAGATTAAAAAGTCGCTTAAGATCTCGGGCACTTTTTCCTAACGATCCGCTATACGCAAGCAGTGCATTGCTACGTAACCCTTTTCGTAAAAGTGCTTTATTTGTCTTTGAAATAATAGTTACTGTAATATCTAGTTTTACATTACTGATAGTATCGCCACCAATAATTTCAAGATTATACTCTTTTGCAACATATTGAAAACCCTCTGCCAAAGCCTGCATATCTCTTTTTGTCATACTCTTTGGCATCGCCACACTTAAGAGTGCATATAAAGGTTTTGCATTCATAGCAACAGCATCTGAAATATTTACAAGCATCGCTTTTTTAGCTATTTGAAAATAGCTCATCCACTCTTTTTTAAAATGTACATCCTCATAAAATGCATCTTTAGAATAGACAAATGAGTTGATACACGCTGCATCATCACCAATATATTTATTATTAAAAAGTGATATAAAATAATTTTCTAAATTCAAAAACTCTTCTTTTTCTTAAGCTATTATTAACTACAACCGATATAGAATAGCTGATTATAACATTTTTAAGGAAATTATCTATATGAAACAATCTATCAAAAAGATATTTCAAAATCTGAAAACCTATTTATTTTTTGTTTTATTTATTGCTTTTGTTAGTTTTTTGCTTAGTTTTGAACAAAGTTTTTCATATAAAAAAGTAGATAATTTACGAAATCAAAAAGAGATAATTTCTACACTTACAACACTTGATAAAAGTGATCTAGAACTCGCTCTTATTCAATTTAACGCTAAAAGCACACAACTATATCAAGAGATCGACAAGCTGCGACTTTTATACAAATATGCATATATTGAAAAACTTTTTCTTAAAAATGAACAAGAATATTTTCAAGATTTAAACAGACTTGCTGAACTTACAGATAAATTTAATCACGCTGCAAAAGAGTACTATGTAGATACTAAAGAGAAGAAGATTCAAGAAAAAACAAAAGAAAATTTAGAAAAAGCACTGCATAACATCAACAAGCATATAGATTCTATTCTTTTAAAAACACTGACATATAATGAAAAAAAATTTCTTTTTATAAAAAATGCTCTTATTCTCTTGTTTATTCTTATTTTACTTGCAACATTTTACTATCAAAAAACATTAAAAGCCATCTATCAAGATATAGAATTTTTATATCAAGTAGATAAGAACAAAAAAACATATGATATTTTCTCACAAGAAGTAGATGCAATTTCTCTATGTATGAATAGAAAAATAACATCTAATGAAAACCCAGATATGATTGACAGTGTTACAAATATTAATAATTATAAAGGTATGCTTCACGATTATACACTTAAAAAAGAGGCACTAGATAGTAAGTTTACATCAGTAACTCTCTTTGAAATCGATAATTTTTCAAAATTTAAGAGCTTATATACTCAAGATGTCATACAAGATATTCTTAAAAAAGTAGCCTATACAATTTCTCTTTGTAAACAGCCTATTGATATTATTGCGCGCACAGATGATAATCAATTTACTATAATTTTTTCACGTTCATCAAAGGAACAAGCATATAAAGAAATCGAACGTATTCGTCAAAATATTGCTGAGTTAAAATTCAATATACCCCATCAAGGTTCAATACAAATAACAATAAGTGGTGGATTTATCACTAAAGCATATAATACATCCCTGCAAGAAGCTATCAAACAGACAAAAGAGATTCTTCTCTATGCAAAAAGCATAGGAAAAAATAGAATTCTTCAAAACAGAGATATG
>JAMOSE010000028.1 GCA_027063215.1 Sulfurimonas sp.
TATAATACCACAAAAACGAAAAAGAGGAAACCCCATGCAACACCCCGAACCAAACGATAATGAAATAAAACTAAGTACAAAAAGATATATTGTTTCAAAAACAGATCCAAAAGGCATTATTGAGTACGGGAATGACTACTTTGTAGAGATCTCAGGATATACTGAAAAAGAACTCATTGGTCAACCTCATTCTATTATTCGCCATCCGGATATGCCAAAAATTGTTTTTAAAATGATGTGGGATCGGATTAAACGTAATGAAAATATCATGGCTGTTGTAAAAAATCTGGCAAAAGACGGAAGTTACTATTGGGTTGTAACAGAGTTTGAAGCCAAGGTGGATCCTATTAGCAATGAAATCATCTCTTATACAGCTTTTAGAAAAGCTGCACCAAGAAAAGCCATAGAAGCGATAGAACCGATTTATAAAAAACTTGTAGAGATAGAAGAAACCGGTGGAATGGAAGCAAGTGAAAAATATCTGCGTGGATTTTTAGAAGAGAAGAACACAAGTTATGATGCATTGATCGATGAGCTTGTCCAAAATAAAGGAATCTTTAAAATTTTCTTCGCTGCTATGAAAAAAATGTTTGGCTAAAAGTTTTTTTAAGATACAATACTTTTTTAAAAGGATAGGTTATTGCAGTTACAAAAAAAAGTAAAAACAGCCAACATTGACGTACCGGATAACTTTTTTGACAATATTCAAAAATACAAAGTTCATCTGCAAAAATGGAATAAAATCCATAACCTCACAGGAGCAAGAGATGAAGCTACACTGGATGATTTTATCTTTGATGCCATCTATCCACTAAGCTTTTTACCTCCTGTAAAATCACTCCTAGACATTGGAACAGGTGCAGGTTTTCCTGGAATGATTTTAGCTTTTGCACTACCAAACACCAAAGTAACGCTTGTTGAACCATTAACAAAAAGAGCAAGTTTTTTGCAGTTTATCAAAGCAGATCTAAGACTTGATAATGTTCACATTATCAAAAAAAGAGTAGAAGAGATGGAAAGTGAAACTTTTGAACTGATAACTTCACGGGCAGTCACAGAGACAAAACTTCTTTTAGAGCTGAGTAAAGAGTTGCGGGATGAGAATTCTATGCTCCTTTTTTACAAAGGAGAACGTGTTTTTGATGAAGTAGAGGCTACACAAGGAATGGAACATAAAATAATTGAGCGAGAAAATAGACACTATCTTATCCTTGGAACAAAAAATTCAAAAATACAACAATTAAAGGAGATCTAGATGATATTAAAACTACTGCTTGTAGCTGCTGTGATTTATATTGTTTATCTTATGTTTTTTAAACAAAAAGCCGTAGTTAAAAACAAAAAAAATACTAAAAAACAAGAAACAAAACAACAGGTAAATGAGATGATAGAATGTGCACATTGTGGTGTTTATGTAGAAATTTCAGAAGCAATTTTAAGTAATGCAAAGTATTACTGTTGTGATGAATGTCTAAAAGAGGCAAAATAATATAATGCTACTTTTTGGTCACAGATTTATCCCAAGCAATCGTTTCTATCATGTATTTGACATAGATATGATTGCAAAAACACCACCCTCTTCTACAATCTATCTTGAATTTTGTGAAAAAAATCTTGATATTATTGAATACCTGCGTCTTAATCAGATCTCGTTTGCACTCTATGTTCAAAATATTACAGAACTTATTTATGCCTCTGCATTAGAAGCAAACTATATTTTCATTGATAAAAAAAATGTAAAAACAGCACAAGATATAGCCGAAAACTATCTATTTGATGCCAAAATTCTCACCCATATAACAGCAGAAGAAGAGATTGAAGAGATGGCACTCTTAGGAATTGACGGTGTCGTTTTTCCAGAAGCCATCATAAAACTCAGCTCTTAAAAATATGCGAACACTTCTTTTGCCTTTTCTTGCAGTGTTCCTCTTTTCAGCATGTTCTACACACAAAAAATATAATGCTCTATCAAAATATCATTCTAACAATTATACAATTCAAGAGCACAATACAATCAAACAAAGACTCTATCAAAGC
This sequence comes from Sulfurimonas sp., assembly GCA_027063215.1. Classification (GTDB taxonomy): domain Bacteria; phylum Campylobacterota; class Campylobacteria; order Campylobacterales; family Sulfurimonadaceae; genus Sulfurimonas. The sequence goes on from JAMOSE010000028.1 coordinate 2,038, forward strand.
TATAAAAAATGGGCTGGTGTACACTACTGCTATGGAGGAGCAGATCACGCTGGTATAGACTGTTCTGCATTGGTACAGCAGATTTATAAAGAAGCATTTCATCTCAATATTCCACGAACAACAAAACAACAAATTACTATCGGTACAGCTGTTGTAAAAAAAGATTTAAAAGAGGGAGATCTTCTCTTTTTTAAGACATCTTATAAGGGATTGCATTCAGGAATTTATTTGCAAAACGGTGATTTCATCCATAGTTCAAG
>JAMOSE010000029.1 GCA_027063215.1 Sulfurimonas sp.
TTAATAAACCACCCGTTTTAGATGCGGCTTTAAAGCTGTAAGCACTTCATAACTAATTGTCTGTGCAGATTTTGCGACTTCTATGGCATTGTCAAATATAAGCAACTCCTCCTTATCTGACAAAAAACTACTGTTATCCATTGAAATTCTTCCAAGTAGTTTTATGCCCTCCGGTGTTGTATATCTATGTGAACAACTTCTCAAAAAACCATCACCATATCCAAAATCATAATTACCGACCAAAATTTCATCTTGGCTTATATAACTTGCACCATAACCAATTGAGACACCTTTTGAAACTTTTCTCAATGAAATTCTTTTTGCATAGAGAGACAAAACACTCTGTAATTGCTCTACTTGTCCCTGTTGTGGAAGTTCTAGATAACCATATGCAGCAATACCGACACGAGCCATATCTTCATTGAAATTTTCTGTTTGAAACAGCGCCGCCGAGTTACAAGAGTGAAAACGTAACGGCTTAAAAGCAAACTTCATTTGCAGATCTGTTGCCTCTTTTTTTACTTTGAGAAAATTTCTGTTTTGCTCTTGAAAAATACAGAGATCTTCATCTGCACAACTATGATGTGTAAAAACGGCTTCAAGCACTAACTCTCTTTTTTGAATTGCTTCAAACGCTTCATGCAACTCACTCATTTCAATCCCGTTTCGATTCATTCCTGTATTGACTTTTAATTCTACTTTTGTACCTTTTTCAAACAAATTAATTGCATGAAGATCATTAATTGTATAACGTATTTTTGGATGAAAACTCTTTGGTTGATCTGCCAATACTAAAACATAATCAAAAAGTTCCACAATAGATTCTGCCTCATCAAAAGAACGTACAACACACTTTTTAATACCATACTCTTTTGCCATCTCTGCTATCTGAAGGAGACCATGACCATAAGCATTGTCTTTTAGAACAAGTGCAATTTTATCTTTGCCTTTGCTTTGCTGTGCAATAATATCTAAGTTGTTAAAAAAATGTTTTTTATTGAGAGTTATATACGCCATAGGGAATTATACATTATGTTTAGTCATAAACGATTAATCGCAGAGTTTGAAGAACAAAGTTTTACACAGATAATCTTTCCACATCCAAAGAGTGACTGGAAATTTTATCTCGATGCAGCACAAAAATGTTTTATCGAAATCATTAATACTATTATAAAATTTCAAAAATGTCTTGTTATCTGTTATGATGTTGAAGCAGTCAAAACAAGATTTAAAACAGATCCAAATCTCTTTTTTGTTGCATATACAACAGATGATACATGGGCTCGGGATTGCTCAGCACTTTGTATAGAGGAACAGCAGCAAACAAAATTACTTGATTTTACATTTAATGGATGGGGAAACAAATTTCGTGCAGACAAAGACAACAAACTTTCTTTAGCCATTCAAAAATGTTATAAGAACCCTTTAATCTCTTTAGATTTTGTATTAGAAGGGGGAGCTGTTGAGAGTAATGGAGTAGATACAATTCTAACAACTGCTGCTTGTATGCTCAATCCAAACAGAAATCCAAAAATCAATACCATTACAATTACTCAAAAACTCAAAGAGTATTTTGGAGCACAACATATTCTTTATCTCAATCATGGTTATCTAGCCGGTGATGATACCGATTCACACATTGATACCCTTGCTAGATTTATCAGTAAAGATACCATCATGTATGTAAAATGTGAAGATAGCAGCGATGAACACTATCATCAAATGCTGTTGATGGAAGATGAGTTACGTATGATTGCAAAAGAAAAAAATCTCACACTCATAGCATTACCAATGCCAGATGCCATCTACTATAAGCAAGAGAGACTCCCTGCAACCTATGCAAACTTCCTCTTTATCAATGGTGCTGTTTTGGTACCGATATATAATGTCAAACAGGATCAATCTGCCTTAGAAATTTTTCAACAAACATTCCCAACAAAAGAAATTATCGGTATTGATTCCTCTGTACTTATCCGCCAGCACGGTTCACTGCACTGTGTTACTATGAATTTTGCGGCTGCTGTTACTCTCGTTTGCTGAGTCCTGATCTAAAATTGCCATAGCACTCATTATCAAATAAGTTGCCAAAGCAAAGCCTAATGCGATTAAAATTGTTTTTTTTATTTTTTCTGTTTTACTCATATTGCAATTTTAGCAAAATTTTTTCTTTTATTAATACTTTTGTAACACTTCTTTTATTAAACTTCTTATTAAATAGAAAAATTTAAGTTTCAAAAAAGGGAAATAAAAATGAAAAAAACAGTTGCATTATCTATGTTAACTATCTCAGCGCTCTCTGCAACAGAGATTGAACTTGCTCCTATTGATATCCAGTCCACAACAATTACAGAAGTAGCCCAAAAGGCACAAACTTCAGCCGATGTTGCCACAGCACTCAGCTCATCCGTACCAAGTATTGATATGTCACGCAGAAGCGGCATAGCCAATGATGTATTTATTCGTGGACAAAAACGTGATAATATCGCTGTAGAAGTCGATGGAACAAAAGTTTATGGAGCCTGTCCAAACAGAATGGATCCACCGGTTTCACACGTACTTGCAAATCAAATTGAGACTATTGAAGTAACAGAAGGTCCTTATGATGTTACAACATATGGAAATATGAGTGGTGGAGTAAAAATCACTACAAAAGCACCAAGCAAAGAAGCAAAAGGAAGCATCAATCTTGGCTTTGGATCATGGAACTATAAAAAGTTCGCTGCAACAGCAAGTGGTGGCAATGATATTGTTCGCCTTTTAGTAACTGCCTCTATGGAGTCAAGTGACCAGTATCATGACGGTAATGGGGATACTCTTGCACAACAGGTTGACAAATACATTGCAAATGGACATCCAGCTGCTGCAGGGAATGCCTATCAGGCAAAATATCATGATATGCAAGCATATAAGAAAAAATCAATCAAAGCAAAAGCTTTTGTAACAACTGCTAAGAACCAAGAGCTTCGTCTTAGTGCTACAGCCAACAGAAGTGATGATGTAATGTACCCAAACACTCCTATGGATGCCCTCTCAGATGATTCTAATATCTACTCTGTAGCGTACAACATTAAAAATATCTCTGATACATACAAAAATGTAAACTTGCAGTACTACTATTCAGATGTTGATCATCCTATGAGTACAGAGTATAGAAATTCTGCTAATGACGCAAACACTTTAAATGATACAACAAACCATATGTGGACAACGATGCAGGGCATAAAACTCAAAAACGATTTTGAGGTAAATACTTATAAACTTTTAGTTGGACTTGACGGCAGCAGAAGAACATGGAAAGGGAAATATATAAACAATAACAATGGTGCTGTTAAAGGCAATAGTATAGACCATGCCCTTACAAAAAATTCAGCTCTGTTTGCTAAGCTTGAAAAAGCCTATGGAGCATTTAGCATGAAAGCCGGAGTCCGATACGACCACTCAAAAGTAGAAGATGACAATCCAGGCCACCAGTCCAATAACTACAACTCACTTGGAGCAAATATATTTACAAGCTATGCACTCAACAGTGAGAACAAACTCTTTTTAGGTATGGGAACTGCATCTCGTGTTCCAGATGGAAGAGAGCTCTATTTTCAAAAAAAAGGGCTTAAAGGTACTCCAAACTTAAAACAGACAACAAACAGAGAAATTGATGCCGGATATGAAACAGATAATGATTATTTTAAACTCAAACTTAAAGTTTTTTATTCTGATCTAAAAGACTACATCTACATCAACTCCAGTAAAACCGCAAATATTTTTGAAAATATAGATGCAAAAATCTATGGTGGCGAAATTAGCGGCAGCTATTACGTTAGTGATGATCTGACACTTGATATGGGTGCTTCATACAAACGTGGGAAAAAAGATCATGCCCTTTCAGGTCAAACAAACACAAATCTAGCAGACATTGCACCACTGCGAGCAAATGCAGCACTAAACTATGAATATGCCAACCATTCCCTTGCAACACTTGAAGTTCAAGCAAGTAAACGATGGAGTGATATAGACAGTGATAACGGTGAACAGGAACTTGCAGGCTGGGCAGTAATAAATGCCAAAATAAAACATGCCGTAAATAAAAAATTTGACTTTACGCTGGGTGTAAATAATATGTTTAATATTACATATGCAAGAAGCAACACATATACTGATCTGACACTTGTAACAACAGGCGGAGAAAAGATGCTCCTAAACGAACCGGGACGCTATGTTTATACTAACTTAGACTTTAAATTCTAAGTTATTTTTCGCTCAGTACTCTTGATGAGTACTGATAATATTAAAACAGGCAGATCTACTCATTTATTTCTTAGTATGCTATAATAATATGAAAAGAAGATGAGAAGGTGTAGTGATATGCAAAAAACTATTGAAAACATCCAAAAGAACAGACATAATTATTACACTCAAATTATAAAAGAGATAGAAACGTATATTTATAGAGAAAAACGTTACAATCTAAATTTTTCACTTGCTGCTGTTTATGCACAAGATGAAAGTGTTATTGAACCAAGCAAACTGCAAGATACAGTAAGAAAAACAGACAAAGTTATAAAACTCTCAAAAAATCTATGCTGCATTGTCTATGATAGTACAAACATGGATAATTTTGTTAAAACAGCAGAAAATTCCAATAAAAAATTACAACAAATCTATTGTCACAAAAACTTTTTTATGAGTGCAGCAGAATCAAATGAGTTTAATGGGAACTATCTTGAAATGACAAATAGCCTTTTTGAAAGACTTGAATATGCCATAGAAAACAATCTTTATAATACTGTTATTTATGAAGAGTATATTATTTAGGAATCAAAATTAAATAAAACCGCATTCTTATTTAACTTTGATTCCTTAAAGCACCTTTTCATATAAAACAAGCTAAAATTTCTCCATGATAAAAAGATACCCAACCAAAAAAATTTACGTAGGTGATGTGCCTGTCGGTGGTGATGCACCCATTAGTGTTCAATCTATGACCTACTCTAATACTCATGATGTTGCTGCAACCGTTGCACAGATCAACCGTCTTCATTTTGCAGGATGTGATATCGTCCGTGTAGCAGTTCCTGATATGCAAGATGCCCTTGCACTCAAAAGCATAAAAGAGCAGATCTCACTGCCGCTTGTTGCAGATATTCACTTCAACTATAAGCTTGCACTCATAGCTGCAGAGTCCGTTGACTGTATCCGTTTTAATCCCGGAAATATCAGTGATAAAACAAAAATTAAAGAGATCGTCAAAGCATGTCAAGAGCGAAAACTCCCTATTCGTATCGGTGTCAATGCCGGAAGTCTGGAGAAAGAGTTCGATAACAAATATGGTCCGACTGCTGAAGCAATGGTAGCAAGTGCTGAGTATAACATCAAGTTTTTAGAAGATCTGGGTTTTGATGATATTAAGATCTCTCTTAAAGCAAGTGATGTTCAAAGAACCGTCGATGCCTATAGAATGTTACGCCCTAAAAATAACTATCCATTTCATCTTGGTGTTACAGAAGCAGGAACTATTTTTCACGCAACGGTAAAAAGTGCCATAGGTCTTGGAGCACTCCTACTTGATGGTATCGGCGATACAATGCGCATCAGTATTACCGGTGAACTTGAAGAGGAGATCAATGTCGGTCGCGCAATCCTCAAAGACAGCGGTGCTATGCCAGATGGTCTCAACATCATCTCCTGCCCTACTTGTGGACGCATAGAAGCTGATTTAGTTACTGCAGTTGCTGAGATAGAAAGACGCACAAAACACATCACCGCACCGCTTAATGTCTCTGTGATGGGCTGTGTTGTTAATGCCATAGGAGAGGCTGCTCACGCAGATGTAGCTATTGCATACGGCAAAGGAAAAGGGCTTATTATGGTTAAAGGTGAGGTCGTTGCCAATCTAGATGAAGACAAACTTGTCGACAGATTTGTCGCTGAAGTTGAAAAAATGGCAGGAGAATAAAGCGTGCAGGACAACCTCTATAACCTTGCTTTTGAACGCTCAATTTTAAGCTCTATCATCTTTGAACCAAGTCAGTTTGATGAACTGAGTGTCATTCTTAAAAAAGATGACTTCTATCTCCCTGCACATCAAGATATTTTTGCTGCAATGCTCACACTCCTGCAAAAAGATCAACCCATTGATGAAGAGTTTATTAAAAAAGAGCTTATAAAAGCAAAGAAATTTGATGAGCAGGTTCTACTTGAAATTCTCTCGGCAAATCCGATCTCTAACACAAAAGCCTATGTTGATGAGATCAAAGACAAATCACTCAAACGCCATCTTTTAACCCTTACAACCGAGATCAAACGTGTAACAGTTGAGGAAGAACTCCCATCTGCCGAAGTTGTCGATATTGTAGAGAAAAAGCTTTATGAGATTACACAGGACAACCAGACAAGCGACTTCAAAGACTCACCAAAAATGACCTTTGATACGATGGAGTACATCAAAGAGATGAAAGCTCGTGGAAACTCTGTACTTGTGGGTGTAGATACCGGCTTTAAAGAACTCAACAAAATGACAACCGGTTTTGGCAAAGGGGATCTTGTCATTATTGCTGCGAGGCCGGCAATGGGAAAATGTCTCGGACGTGGCACAAAAGTAGTTATGTTTGATGGCACACTTAAAAATGTAGAAGATGTAGAGGTCGGAGACCAGCTTATGGGAGATGATTCCACACCTAGAAATGTGCTCTCTTTAGCTCGTGGACGAGAAAAAATGTATTGGGTACGACAAAACAAAGGCATAGATTATCGTGTCAATGAGTCACATATTCTCTCGCTGAAACGCTCACGTAATGAAGGTAAACACAAACATGGTGATGTTTTAAATATCTCCGTAAAAGATTATAATAAAAAAAGTAAAAAATTTCACTCAAACTACAAAGGCTACAAAGTAGCAGTTAATTTTAACGAGCAACCCCTCCCGATTGATCCATATTTTCTAGGTATATGGCTAGGAGATGGCACCAGTTCTAATGTCTCCATAGCTACAGAGGACAAAGAGGTCGTTCATTTTTTAAATGAGTATGCAAAAAGCCTGCATCTTCAAGTAACAAAAGCACATAAAAATAAAGAAAAATGCCCAATGTACTCTATTACATCAGGGCAACGTGGAGGATACTATAAAGATGATAATTCTCTGCAGACTCGTTTACGTAAGCTTAACGTATTGGAGAACAAACATATTCCTCATATTTACCTGCAAAACTTACGCAAAAATCGTCTTCAACTTTTAGCTGGTCTAATTGACAGTGATGGTTATTATGATAGAAAATATAATGTTTTTGAAATAGTCCAAAAAGACAAAAAACTTACACAACAGATAAAATTTTTAGCAGACTCTCTTGGGTTTAGAGTTTCCATGAAAACAAAGATTGCACGTATCAAAAAAATTAACTATGAGTGTGAAGTCTATCGTCTAAGAATTGTTGGCGAGCTTGAAAAAATTCCGACAAAAATAAAAAGAAAACAGGCACGTCCACTCAAAGCAAAACGTGATGTAAGGCATACTGGCATTCAAGTCAAATATGACAAAATAGATGATTATTATGGCTTTACCATAGATGGCAATCATCTTTTCTTACTTGAAGATATGACAGTTACACACAATACTTCTTTTATCTTAAACACCGTAAACAACCTAATTCTTCAAGGCAAAGGAGTTGCCTTTTTCTCACTGGAGATGCCTGCTGAACAGTTGATGCTGCGTCTTTTATCTATTCAGACATCTATTCCGCTGCAAAAACTGCGCGTCGGAGATATGAATGATGATCAATGGAGCTCTTTAAATGGGGCTGTAGATAAAATGAATGCTGCAAAACTTTTTGTTGATGATCAAGGAAGTATCAATATCAATCAACTCAGAAGTAAACTCAGAAAACTTAAAAATCAACATCCGGAGATTGAAATAGCTGTTATTGATTATCTTCAGATTATGTCGGGTATTGGTAATCAAGACAGACACCTCCAAGTTTCTGAGATCTCCCGTGGGCTGAAGATGCTTGCCCGTGAGTTAGAGATGCCGATCGTTGCACTCTCACAACTTAACCGTGGACTTGAAAGCCGTAATGACAAACGTCCAATGCTCAGTGATATTCGTGAATCTGGATCTATTGAACAGGATGCCGATATTATCCTCTTTGTCTATCGTGATGATGTTTATCTCTATAAAGAAGAAAAAGAGCGTGAAAAAGCTGCCAAAGCAGAAGGCAAAGAGTTTACCTCAACCTATGTGGAAAAAGAGGAAGAGGATGCTGAAATCATTATCGGAAAACAGAGAAATGGTCCAACAGGTCATGTCAAGCTTACTTTTCAGAAAAAACTTACCCGTTTTGTCGATGCTCCAAGCTATGCAAGTGCAATTGAGACTGTCTATGAAAATGTTGACACTTCATCAGCACAGGTTGATCTGCCAAATGTTGAAATGCCACCAATTTAGACGATGGCTGCCTTAGAGAGAGTTGAACTGCTTCGCTCTAAAAGAGATATTTTCTATCTCTTTTTTCTCTTTTTACTTCTACTTACGTTTTCACTTTCTTATAAATACTATCACTACAAAGAACTTACAAAATTTGACTCACAGCTAGTTCACGCAAGCGTCCTCAAACAATACAGCAAAACAAAAACAACAAAAGAAGGCAAGCAAAAGAGCTATCAGGTTTTAAAACTCAAGAGTGATGATGGCTTTACATTTTACACAACAGCTTCAAAAAATCTGCCCAACTACAAAGACAAAAATATTCTCATGGAGATCTGGGCAGGTAAAATCAGCTTTTTAGCCTATCTCAAAGGTTTCTTTGCTTTTAGTAAAATTATAAAGCTTGATAAAAAACAAAACCCTTTTACAGAGAAGATAGCAACGACTATCTCCAATGCTCACGCAAATCAAAATGCACGTGCTATCTATGAGGCACTTTTTTTAGCCAAACCACTTCCCCATCATCTCCAACAACAATTCTCAAATCTTGGCATATCCCATCTTATCGCCATCAGCGGTTTTCATCTTGGAGTTCTTTCAGCCATTCTCTTTTTTCTTATCAAATACCCCTATAAGATCTTACAAAACAGATACTTTCCCTATCGAAATCTACAGCGTGATACTTTTGGAATTATCTCTCTTTTTCTTTTTGCCTATATGCTTTTCTTAGGCTCACCGCCCTCACTGCTGCGAGCTTTTGTTATGCTTGTTCTTGGTTTTGTTCTTTATGACAGAGGTATTAAAATCATCTCAATGCAGACACTTTTACTCACTGTTTTACTGCTTATTGCACTTTTTCCAAAACTACTTTTTAGCATCGGCTTCTTTTTAAGCCTAAGCGGAGTTTTTTATATTTTTCTCTTCTTAATCCATTTTCAAAAAAAGAGTAAGCTCTGGCAATTTGTACTCCTTCCTTTTTGGGTCTATCTGATGATGTTACCCTACTCCTTGGCTATCTTTGGAAATTTCAGTCTCTACCATCCGCTCTCAATTCTCTGGACCTCTCTGTTTACACTTTTTTACCCACTCTCCATTTTTTTGCATCTCATTGGCTTTGGAAATTTACTTGATGGTATACTCAATATGCTTCTGCAGATCAATCCTCACGCAGTCAAAATTCAACTCAATCACACGCTCTTATATGCAGAAATTTTACTCTCCCTCTTTGCGATCTTTAAAAAAGAAGCCCTTTATTTACTGCTCTTGCTTGTTTTTTCTATTTTGATATACGGCATCTATCACATAACATAATTTCAGTCCATAGAGAAAGATGATCCACGAAACATATATCCACAGAAATAAAAACATAACAATAGCAAAAGAGCCATACATCGTTGTATAAGATTTATTTAAAAAGACATAATAGATAAAAGCATTCTTACTGGCACTAAAAATGAAAGAGATAATAAAAGAGCTTACTAGCGAAGCTTTTGGATTGACCTTTGCGTTTGGACCAATTTGAAAAATCAAAAAGAAAAGCCCCCAGATGATAAGATAGGGGACAAGCGGTAAAATATTAAGACCCGATGTCAAAGCATTTGAAGCCATTAGAGTTGCTACATATCCTGTAATATAAAAAGAGAGACTAAGTGCAATAGGAGTGAGCGTCAGTATTGTCCAGTAGGTTGTTATACTCTCCCAGAGTGTTCTTGATTTTGCATGAAAAATCTTATTTGCAATATATTCAAAGTTTTTAAAAAACATCAACGATGCTATAAGAATCATCAAAAGCCCAAAAGCACCGACTTTTGCAGAGTTTGCGACAAAACCATCTATATTTTTCATAATAAGTTCAGACTGCACCGGCATTAAATTTGAAAATATAAAACTTTTGATTACTTCATAATGATCAGAAAAACTCGGCATCGAGGTAATAAGCGTAAGCACTATTAAAAGAAGAGGAATAATTGTAAAGATGGTATAAAAACTCAGACTTGCTGCAAAAAGAGTCAGTTCCTTGTCTACAAAGGCTTTTATAAAATTTTTAATCTCTTTATAAATTTTAAAAGCCTTTGTTTTCATTTTGCTAATCCAGACCCATTTTGGCAGGATTTAAAATATTGTTAGGATCAAATGCTTTTTTGATCGATTTAAAAAGAGCCATCTCAGCATCAGAAAATGCCATCTTCATATAAGGTGCTTTTGCAAGACCTATACCATGCTCGCCAGAGAGTGTCCCACCAAGATCTACAGTTGCCTGAAAAACCTCTTCAATAGCCTGATAGGCAATTTTCACCTGCTGCGGATCACTCCCATCAACCATAACATTGGTATGCACATTACCATCACCCGTATGCCCAAAACATGGAATATTAACCTGATATTTCTCTGCAATAGCATAAAACTTCTCTAAAAGTTCCGGTAAAACCGCACGCGGAACCGTTACATCTTCATTGAGTTTTTTACTGCCATATACGGAGAGTGCAGGAGAAGCATTACGGCGGGCAAACCAGATATCGGCTGCCTCTTTTTCATCTTTTGCACGACGAAATTCACTACAACCATTCTCTTTAAAAACTCTCTCTATCTGATCAAGCTGAAAATTAAGATCATCTTCCAGATTCCCATCAACATCAGTTACCAAGAGCGCTCCCGCATCGATCGGCAGACCCTTGTTAAATGTCTGCTCAACCGCACGAATGGTTAAATTATCCAAAAACTCCATAGCAACCGGAGTAATGCCACTTGCCATTGTTTTATAGACTGCTTCCATAGCATCCTTTACAGTTGGAAAAATTCCCATTGCAGTCTTTGTCATTTTAGGTTTTGGAATTAATTTGAGTGTAATCTCAGTAAGTACAGCTAAGGTTCCCTCAGAAGCAATTAAAATACCACTGATATTATACCCGGCCACATCTTTAATGGTACGTTTCCCGGCTTTGATGATATCTCCGTTTGGTAAAACTGCCCGTGTAGCCATAACATAATCTTTGGTAATGCCATACTTTGCAGCACGCATACCACCGGCATTTTCACTCACATTACCACCAAGTGTTGAGTAGTCTTGAGAAGCAGGATCTGGCGGATAGAAGAGTCCTACCTCTTCGACTGCACGTTGCAAATCCATATTGATAACACCCGGTTGCACAACAGCTACCATATTTTTCATATCGATCTCTAAGATCTTGTTCATATGTTTTTCCATTGCAAGGATAATACCGCCTTTACTTGGCAGAGCACCACCGGTAAAACCGCTTCCCGCCCCACGTGGGACAATAACAATGCGATACTTGTTACAATACTTTAAAATTGCACTGATATCTTCTTCATTACGGGGAAAAATAACAGCATCAGGTTCAAAATGTTCCCGTGTTGCATCATAAGAGTAGGCAATCAAGTGTGCTTTGTCACTGTAAATATTCTCTTGACCTACTATTGACTTGAAATATTTTATATGCTTTGGTTCTATCATACTATTTTTCCTCTATTTCAAATTCATGTAAAAGATTTTCTAACTCTTTATGACTTTTTACGATCGCATAAAGCTCTTTGTTTTTTTTATTGTTCAATACCAAAAGTTCATAATAGTGTGGTGCATACTCCTGCATCTCATCACTCCCTGCACCCCACCATGCCGCATCAATATTTTTTACACGTGTATAAAAAGGAGTCTGTTTTTTCTTAACTTCAAGCGCTGCATCCGTAATGTTTAAAATAGTAAAACTTTTAATATCAATCGTATAAACTTTATGATCAAGAAAAATAAATAAAAGTCCAACACTTGTGGCATTTGCAAAAGCCGCAAAATCAGACTTTAGCGGTGTGGGGTGTCCTCTAAAAGAGAGAACTGTTGCAAAGAGATCGGGATGTATCCACTGAATATGGACACTTTTTGAAATTCTATGATAGATCTCTTCATTTGGTGCGATTAAGAGTGCCCGAGAATAGCCAAATGCAAGTTCAACACTGTCTCCAACTGCTGGTTTCCATTTGCCATATGGCAAAGAATTATTTCTAAGAGCATTAAACTCACTCATCGCAATGGTTGCTATTTTACTTTTTTTATCAAAAGCAACAACTGTAGCATTTTTTAAAATAGTACTGTGATCGGGTGTAATATGATGAACAACAAAACCGCTCACACCTAAATCTATATTTTCAACTTTAATTTGAGCGCTGTTTTTTTCATTGTCTAAAGTAATAATTGGCGCTTTTATCACAGATGCAAAAAGTTCAACTGCAAATAAAATGAGTAAAATTGTATATTTCATAACACTTCTTTCTTTTTAAGTAATGCGATTATATCAAACAAACCTCAGACTAAGCCAAAATTTGATAATCTTTGCAAATTATTTATCAGAGGCTACTATTTATGATACGATTTTTCATACTTTTCTTATTTACAACTTCGCTTTTTTCTGCAACAGTAGAACGAGAACGTTGGAAAAGCGGAGAGACTTATTTAATCTTTTTAGAAAAAAAGAAACTCCCTCTCAAAGAACTCTATTATGGTTTGGATAAAGACGATCAACGTCTTACCGAAGAGATGAGAACAGGTGTTCACTACCAAATCTTAAAAGATAATAATGAAACTATAGAGCAAATTCTTCTTCCACTCAATGATGAACTGCAAATTCATATCTACAAAGATAAAAATCACTATAAATTTGAAGCGATTCCTATTGTCAGCACAACAAAAACAGAAGCTTTTTCAACTACTATTACAAGTTCACCTATGTACAATATTCTTAAAGATACAGGCAGTAAAAAACTTGCTCAGATTTTTGTTTCAAGTTTTAAAAACTCACTCAACTTTAAAAACGATATTCGCAAAGGGGACAGACTGGTGATGATTTATGATCAAAAATACCGTCTAGGTCGCCCTTTTTCTATGCCTACACTTAAAGCTGCAATGATAGAGATGCGAGGGAAACGTCACTATATCTACCGTAATGATGATGAGAGATATTATGATGAAAAAGGGCATGAAGTTGAAGGTTTTTTACTTGCCCGTCCTGTTCGTGGTGCACGTATATCATCTTACTTTACAAAACGCCGCTGGCATCCTGTACTGCATAAATGGAAAGCACACTTGGGCGTTGACTATGCGGCTCGTCGTGGTACACCGGTACGTGCTGCGGGAAGCGGAAAAATTATCTATGCTGCACGAGCCGGCAGTTATGGGAATCTTATAAAAATTCGTCACTCAGATGGCTATGAAACGCGATATGCGCACCTCAAATCTTTTAGAAGAGGTATTCACAGAGGCAAGTATGTCAAAAAAGGTCAAGTTATTGCCTATGTTGGGACAACCGGCCGCTCAACCGGTCCACACCTGCACTTTGAACTGCGAAAACGAGGCCGTGCTATAAACCCTCTTCAAGTGGTTCAGGTTACAACGAAAAAACTTCATGGAAAAGCAAAAAAAGCCTTTATGCGTCTGAAAGAAAATTATGACCAGAGTATTGAGCTACATCTCAAAAATGACACAAAATCTAAAAAAGTTCACTCGTTTAAAGATATCTCCTATATTCACTTTATAGGCAAAAAAGATGGATAAGATCAATGCTATAAAAGAGCTCAAAGAGACAAAATTTATACAACCCATAGAGATAAACTACACTCAAAAAGGGATCAACAAACGTTGGGAAGCCGTACTTTCACATGACAGTGTAGCTATTTTACTCTATCATAAAGAAAAAAATGCTTTTATTTTAGTGAAGCAACTTCGAGTTACAGTACTAAACAAAAATCCTGACAATGGCTATATGTATGAACTCTGTGCCGGCATTGTTGATAAATCATGTTCAAATATCCAAATCGCAAAAGAGGAGATCTTAGAAGAGTGTGGCTATGATGTTCCACTAAACTCCATAGAGAAAATTAGCTCTTTTTACACCTCTGTAGGTATCTCAGGAACACATCAAACACTCTACTTCGCCCAAATAGATGAGCAGATGAAAAAAAGTGAAGGCGGTGGTATTCATGATGAGGAGATTGAAGTCATTACCCTTCCCATTGATCAGGCAAAAGCATTTTTATTTGATGAGCGCTATCAAAAGACAACAGGTGTTTCACTCGCTTTTTACTGGTTTTTTAACACAAAGCTTAAGCAAACTCTATAGGATCCATATCGACCTCAGCCAAAGGCACCATACAAGCACGAACAGCTTTAATGATATCGGTACTTTTATCTGCTCGCAAAAGTATCTCAAACCTGTACTTATTGGCAACCTTTTCAATTGCACACTTCTTTGCACCCACAATCTCTATTGTCTTAAAAGCTTGCAGTTTCTCTTGCATTGCGCGCATTGATTCTTGTGCCTTGCATCCGTTTTTATGGGCAAATAAGATACGACAGAGTTTTTTAAAGGGAGGATAAAGTTCTGCTCTAAAAAGTTTTTCATCTTCTAAAAATGCTTCATACTTTCCATAGTAAGCTTGAAAAAATGCTTCATTAAATGTCTGGACTATCACCTTTGCATCTTTTGCCCGTCCACTGCGTCCGGCAACTTGAATCAATGAAGAGAGTGCTTTTTCTCTGGATCTGTAATCTGGCATATTAAGCATATTGTCCATGCCAAGGACAACTGCCAAGGTCACATCATGATAATCATGTCCCTTGCTTAACATCTGCGTACCGACAAGAATATCACTCTCTTTGTTGTTAAAACGCTCAAGCGCTTTTTTTAGTTTATTTGCCGTTGTTATCGTATCTCTGTCAAACTGTTCTATCGTTGCCTGTGGTAAAAATTCTGCTATATTCTTTACTGCTTGAGCTGTTCCCAAACGAGAGCTTACAAGATTATGGGAACTGCACTCAGGACAGATCTGTGGTATAGCCTGCGTAAAATTACAGTAATGACACTGCAATGCACGTTTTTCTTGATGCAGACTCATTCCTACTGAACAAAAAGCACATGTAAAAGTATGCCCACAATCTCCACAAATAAGATATTTAAAGTTTGCCCGTGTTGGTAAAAAAACTATTGACTGCTCTTTTTTTTCAAATGTTTTTTTCAAATTTTCTACAATAAGTGGTGTAAGGGCTTCAGTGGATCGCTCATAGACAAAGGTTTTATTTGAGTTATAATAGCCCCCTTTTAAGCGAATATGAGGAAATTTTACATAGGAACTCAGAGATGGAGTAGCCGATCCAAGTACAACAGGTATATCATAAAGTTTTCCCATATAAATAGCAATATCTCTGGCATTATAACGTGGACGTGAAGCGGACTTGTAGCTGTCATCATGCTCCTCATCTACAACTATCAGCCCCAAATCTTCTATTGGCAAAAAAAGTGCAGATCGTGCACCCGCAATAATTTTTGCCTCACCACTGTAGATCTTCTCTAGTGCTTTTTTCTTTTGTAACGGAGTAAGTTTGGAGTGCCACATAACAAA
>JAMOSE010000030.1 GCA_027063215.1 Sulfurimonas sp.
TAAATCACCACGAGATATGATGCGTACCAAAGAAGATATTTATAAAGAACTCAATCTCAAAGATGAAAAAGATGATGAAAAACTCATCGAAGCAATGGCAGAACATCCAAAACTTATTGAACGTCCTATTATTATAAAAGGGGACAAAGCAATCATTGCCCGTCCACCACAATTGATTGCAGCATTTTTACAAACTTAAAATTTCAGTCTTTCTATACTCACACCGTTGTCTTCTAAAAACTTGGAAACAACAGCAGAGTGGGTATGTTCATACTCTTTTAAAAATACAATACGCTTGATCCCTGAGGCTATAAGATTTTTACTACACTCACTACAAGGTTCCAGTGTTACATAAATAGTAGCACCTTCAATACTAATCCCTTTTCGCGCTGCCCAGATAATGGCATTCATTTCTGCATGGATCTCATAAGTTTTGCTCCATTCATGATGCTCTGATGTATATTCACCCTTCCAATAATCACAACAGTTTACATAACCGGCAGGTGTACCATTATAACCGGTAGAAAGAATTCTTCCATCTTTAACGATCACTGCACCAACCTGTTTAGAAACACATTTGGATGCGGATGCTATCTCTGTAGCAATATTTATAAAATTTTTATCGCTTAACATTATGATTGGGGCATTCTGATAATGTTAATATCTGCATTGTCTCGCAGACGTGCAAAATAATCGCTTAAAAGTGCTTCTCGTTTTTCAGCCATTATCGCATTTATCACCTGCGCCTTCACTGCTGCAAGACCTGCATCTTCAGCAGACTCTACTGACTTTATATAAAAACTCATAAACGCACCTTTTGCATTTGGAATAACGGGGGTAAAATGCCCTACCTCTGTTTTTGACAGAAGTGATGCCAATTCAGGAGATATACGATTATATGGTAGAACCTGTTCATTTGTTCCTATTTGTGGAGAATAGAACATTGGATTATCTACTTTCTCTTGTAAAAGTGTTCTGCTTGGAGCTTCATAGATGATAACATCAAAAGAAGCAGGATGCTTAAATTCATTTTTATGTAACTCAAAATACTCCTCTATCTCATCCTCACTTGGTTCACTCATGGAACGCATAGCAATTGCATTATAAAGTTTTTGTGAAAGCAGTTTTTGACGAATCTTCTTTTTTAATTCTTCAGAAGTGAGTCCATTATTCTCCCGAACTGCATCATAAAAATCGCTGATACGCATATGATTTCTCTCAGCCATTTTTTTAATATCATCATAAACTTCTGAAGAAGTCACAGTGACACCACGATGCTGAATCTCAATACTTTCCAACTTTTTACGGATCAAAATATCAGCCGCTTTCTTCGCACTTACATGATCTGTCTGCATCTCTTTTGTAATATCTAAAAGTGTTATCACTTTATCTTCAACAACTACAGCTACCCCATCATATATTTTTGCCTGCAGCGAAACTACTACAAAAAGTGCCAATATTAGTTTTATCATTCTCATCCATTTCGTACATTTGTAAATGTATTTTACCAACCTTTAACCAACAATAGCCTAAAATTCCACTAATTAATTACAAAGGTATATCATGGTTGTTACTCGTTTTGCTCCATCTCCTACAGGATATCTTCATATTGGCGGTCTTCGTACTGCACTTTTTTCTTACCTCTGGGCAAGAAAAAACAACGGAAAGTTTGTTCTTCGTATCGAAGATACAGATAAAAAAAGAAACTCTGAGGAAGCAACAGAAGCAATTTTAAAAGCATTTGAGTGGCTTGGACTTGAAGCTGATGGAGAGATCACCTACCAAAGCAAACGTGATGCAATCTATGCAAAATACATAAAACAACTTCTTGATGAAGGCAAAGCATACAGATGTTATATGTCAAAAGAGGAGCTTGATGCTCTGCGTGAAGAGCAAATGGCAAACAAACAGCGTGCAAAGTATGATGGTAGATACCGTAACTTTGACGGTACACCTCCAGAAGGTGTAGAGCCGGTTATTCGTATAAAAGCACCACTAAGCGGTGAAATTGTTGTTCATGACGGAGTAAAAGGTGATGTTGTCTTTCAAGCTGAAGATATTTTGGATGATTTTGTCATTGCCAGAGCTGACGGCAGTCCTACCTACAACTTTGTTGTGGCAATTGATGATGCGCTTATGGGAATCAATGAAGTTATCCGTGGAGATGATCACCTCTCAAACACTCCAAAGCAGATCGTAGTCTATGAAGCACTCGGCTTTGATATTCCAAAATTTTACCATGTACCGATGATTCATAACCAACAAGGCAAAAAACTCTCTAAACGTGATGGTGCTACAGATGTTATGGCATACAAAGAGATGGGTTATCTCCCTGAAGCACTGCTAAACTTTTTGGTACGTCTGGGATGGAGT
Organism: Sulfurimonas sp.; assembly: GCA_027063215.1. GTDB lineage: Bacteria > Campylobacterota > Campylobacteria > Campylobacterales > Sulfurimonadaceae > Sulfurimonas. Next base: position 2,374 of record JAMOSE010000030.1, read on the forward strand.
CATGGGGATCAGGAGATATTTTCTATGGATGAGATGAAAGCGCTTTTTGATCCAAAAGATATCAACAAATCAGCTTCTATCTACAACACAGAAAAACTGGACTGGCTCAATGCCCACTATATTAAAAACACACCAAATGAGAAACTTGCAGAACTTTTAGAAGATTTTGGTGTCGTTCTTAGCTCTCATGATAAAAAAGAGATCCTTTTAGACGCACTTAAAGAGCGTGCAAAAACACTTAAAGAGCTAGCAGATCTTGTCAATGAAGTCATTACAGCACCGACAGAGTATGATCCAAAAGCATCAAAAAAAGCTTTTAAAGGCAATGCTATTGCAATTTTAGAAGTCTTTGCCAACCGTCTTGAAGAAGCAACAGAACTGCATCTTCCAAGTGATTATCACCATATAATGGAAAAAGTTGTAGAGGAAATGGAGATAGGTTTTGGAAAAATCGGTCAACCACTTCGTGTTGCACTTCTTGGTAAACTCAGTGGACCGGGACTTGATATCGTTATGGCAGTACTTGGCAAAGATGAGACACTCTCACGTATTGCCAAAGCAGTACTTACACATGCAGTGGATGATTAAATATCATCCCTGTAAACATCAGTCATATCAAAATCATTTTCAGGCTCAATCTCATGAATGGAGTCTAGATCTTTAGGATCTACTTTTTCTGCGGAGAGATCATACTCATCACCCTGATAAAATTTCTGCTCTTTTGCAAACTTTTTCTCTCGTTCCATCTGCTCTTTAACATGTTTTGCTTTTAAAGCTTC
>JAMOSE010000031.1 GCA_027063215.1 Sulfurimonas sp.
GTGGCTCCGGATACTGGATTCGAACCAGTGACCAAGTGATTAACAGTCACCTACTCTACCGCTGAGCTAATCCGGAATGTGTAGCGAAATTTTAGCTAAAAAAAATTAAAAGAATATAAAATTTTAGATTTTTTTTTGATTTCTTTTTTTAGAATGCAACTCTTTTTCTAAAATAAACCTGTTTTCACAACTAGAGATACTGTCAGCTATCTTTTCTAATGTATAGATTCTATACTTTTCCATATTTTTTGTAAACCCCAACTGTTCATCATGTCCTGCATACTTATTTATTAGTTTTTCATTGATAAGTGCAATTTTTTGCTCAATAGCAATTCTCAGCCACATATCATAATCTTCACAGACGGGGAGTTCTTCATCAAAAAGTCCATATTGTTTAAAAAGTTTTTTATGCATTAAAACAGAAGATGGTGCAATATTACAGTATGAAATATTCTCTAAAAAGATATCTTTACCTATTTTTTTATATTTCTTTGGAATTTTTACGTTTTTTCCATTACGGATCCAGACCTCATCGGTATAACTCATCAAAATATTTGAATTTTTTATATGAAAATCGATTTGTTTTTGTAGCTTTTCACTATGCCACGCATCATCAGAGTCCAAAAAGGCTATCCACTCATTTTTTGCTCTTTGAATACCTACATTTCGTGCAGCCGACACACCTCTGTTTTCTTGATATATATAAATGATTTCAGGAAAGTCATTTTGAATGGCTACTGTTTCATCAGTGGAGCCATCATCAACAACAATAATCTCATCAGGGAGACAGGTCTGTTTATAAAGAGACTCTATAGCCCTCTTTAGAAGTTTATAGCGGTTGTACGTTGGAATGACTACAGAGACATTCAACTACCAAACCTTGATCTCATTGTAGATACTGTCTCGCTCTACCGGAATAAACCCACTGTTTTTAATAAGTGCTGTAAATTCATGAACATCTACACCATTGGCACTTTTGGCACCCGCAGCAGAGTTGATCGACTCTTTTTGGATCGTACCGTCTAAGTCATTAGCTCCAAACTCCTGTGCAACAAGAGCTAAATTAACTGTAGAGGTCACCCAGTAGGCCTTAAGATTTGCTACATTATCAAGCACTAATCTTGCAATAGCATAGGTTTTAAGGATCTCATTTGCCGTAATAGCTCTCTCAATTTTTAAATAGTTATTTTCAGTCTGATAGACAAGCGGAATAAAACAGTTAAATCCACCTGTTTTATCTTGAAGATCCCGAATACGAAGCATATGATCTATACGGTTCTCACGACTCTCAATATGCCCAAAAAGCATTGTAACATTAGACTTTTTCCCGCGTTCATGCCACTTTCTATGGATCTCAAACCACTGATCAGAAGTTACTTTTCCTTTACAAATATAGTCACGAACTTTCTCATCAAAGATCTCAGCCCCACCACCTGGCATAGAATCCACACCGTTTTCTACCATAAGATCAAGTACCTCATCATAGGAAAGTCCATGATGACGCGAAAGAAAATCAACTTCTGCAGCTGTAAGCGCTTTTACATGCAAATCAGGATATTTCTCTTTTATCTTTTTAAAGATTCCAAGATACCAATCAAGTGTCACATTTGGATTATGTGCAGAGACGATATGCACCTCTTTTGCATCATTTGCCACGATATCATCAACTATCTTCAGAATCTCTTCATGACTCATTGTATATTGGTTGGGATTTTTACGTGTTGCAGAGTAGGCACAAAATTTACAGACATCTGCACAGACATTGGTAGGATTTATATGGCGATTGATGTTAAAGTAGGTCTTCTTATCGTGAAGCTCTTGACGCTTTTTATCTGCAAGTTCACCAAGTTCAAAAAAGTCCATCTCATAAAGTGCCACACCATCTTCTAAATTCAGTCTCTTCCCAGCTTCTATCTTTTGTGCTACATTCATTCATTATGCCTAAAATTTTTTGCAAATTATAACCAAAAGAGATTAATCTTTGTTGTGATATAATCATATCCAATAAAGGAGTGTTTTTATGTGTGCAATTGAGTACTATACTTATGATGACTATATCAAATGGGAAGGGAATTGGGAGCTTATAAATGGAATGCCTCTTGCTATGAGTCCCGCACCCATGATTACACATCAGGCAATAGCCAATTTTATTGCCAATGAACTAACAAATTCAAGTGAAGATTGCAATGAGTGTTTTGTTGCAAGTGAAGTTGACTACAAAGTACATGATGACACTATTTTACGCCCTGATGTTGTCCTTACCTGCAATGAGACAAACGAAGCCTATCTCACAAAAGCTCCTCAAATTATTGTAGAGGTTATTAGCCCATCAAGTGCAAAACGTGATGAAAAGTATAAATTTGAGATCTATGAAAAAGAGAAAGTGAAATACTATATTTTAGTTTACCCTAATGATTGCAAAGCCAAAGTTTACAGACTTGATGGCAAAGAGTATGACAAAGAGGGAGATTTTACAACTGAGAGCTATATTTTTAAAGAGAGCCTCTGCAAGGCTTCCATAAATTTTGAAAGAGTCTTTAAAAAGTTCAGAAAATAGAACTTTTTAAAGCCCCGGAGCCTTCCACATACTCTTTGTAATCCCTTCATCAACAAGTTCAAGCTGTTTTTTATAGGCTTTTTGCCACTTGATTTTTAGCATATCGTAGATCTCTGTGTTTACTTTGTTTGGCAAAACCTCCCGATCCCACACAACCAATTCAGACGCTGCCTGCTCCAGTGACGCATATATCCCTGCCCCAACTCCCGCAGACATTGCCGCACCAAGTGCCGTTGCCTCTGTTACTTGCGGAATCTTCACCTTACATCCTGTCACATCAGCGAGAATCTGTGACCAGAGCTTTCCTTTGCTTGCTCCACCTGCAAAGACGATACTTTTAATTTCTATTCCTGAAAAAGCAGCAATCTTCTCTAAGTTTATACTTGCCACTATGGCTGCATTTTCTTCAAGCGATCGAAACATTGAGATGGTATTGTATTTATCACTATCAAGTCCCAAGTTTAAAAAGCTCGGTGCTGCGTGGTACCACTTGCCATACTTCATTACATCAGAAAATATTGGAAGTATCTCGTATGATCCTGCCGGTACAAGCGCTGCTTTTGCTTCTAAAA
>JAMOSE010000032.1 GCA_027063215.1 Sulfurimonas sp.
CAAAATGAGATGCTCTATTATTGGCTTGTAGCACTCGGTGCTCAGGTAAAAGATGTGACAAATGATAATGTTGTAGCAAAAAATTTAGAAGCAGTAGCGTATCTTGTAAAACGATACCGTGGTTTTGAGATTTTTTATAAAGAAGCAACGCTCTATTTGATGCAGAAATATCCTCAATTGGAGTTTTTAAAGTCTTTGGAAGATTCTTCTAATGAAGAACTTATAGAGAACTATCCTAACCCTCTGTGGATATACCCACCTGCAATTACCCCAACAGCAGCCAACAATACAGATGATGCGCAAGAACCATCGCGCGAGGAAGGCAAAGATAAATCTGAAGAACTGCATATGAAAAAGCAGGCTGAGCAGATAGATGACAAACATGAGACAGATGGCTTTTTGGCATTTTTACCAGAGTCGCTGATGAGTATTTTTGAGCAGGTGAATGTTGATAGATGTGAAGATGACAGTTTTGATGAAGATGCGCTCTATCATGCAGAAGATCTTGATGAGATAACTATAGGGCAAAAGCAGGCAAATCTCTCTTCACGAATTAAAATGGATCTTGAACTTTTACCAGACAATACAATTATTTATCCACTTGGTAAAGGGCATTATGTTGATGAGTGGGATTATCAAAAAAATGATTATCTTATCAATTATGCAAGAATTTTGCCGCAGGTGACACTCAATGTTGTTCCTATAGAATTGCCACAACGTCTAAGAAAAACAGTCAAAAAGATTCAGGGCGAGCTTGATATGCTCAAACTCGATCGCATTAAAAATGACAGATTGCCGTATGGTGATGAGCTTAATATGGATAGCTGGATAGAGTATCTCTCCCATCAAAACAAATCGATGCACCATCAAAATTTCTATGTAACCTATGAGAAAAAAACGCGTGATATGGCGACACTACTGCTTGCAGATATTTCACTCTCAACAGAGGGTGGTATAACGCAGGAGATGCGTATTATTGATGTTATAAAAGACTCTTTAATGGTCTTTAGTGAGGCTCTTGAGAAGTTAGAAGACAAGTTTGCCATCTATACCTTTTCATCACTACAAAACAAAAAAGTCTATTTTAATATTATTAAAAACTTTAAAGACAAATATGACACGTTGATTCGCGGTCGCATCGATAGCATAAAACCACAATACTATACCCGAATGGGTGCAGCTATTCGTGAGGCTACAAAGATTTTAGATAAACAAGAGAGTACAAATAAACTCCTGCTTATTATTAGTGATGGTAAACCAAATGATGAAGACAGGTATGATGGTCGTTATGGGATAGAAGATACCAAAAAAGCACTTCAGGAGATCAAGAAAAAAGGGATAACGCCTTTTTGTATTACGATTGATCTCGATGCTAAAGAGTACTTGAGTTATCTCTTTGGGCGTAATGGTTATGCGATTGTGCGTGATGGTGAAAAATTGCCAAAAGTACTTACAGAAGTTTATATAAATTTAACAAAATAAAGGAACAATTATGTCACAAAATTATTATTTACCCCAATCAAATGAAGTTGAACTTTTCCAAGCAGCTGCACAGATGAATCTGCCTGTTTTAATTAAAGGTCCAACAGGATGTGGAAAGACAAGGTTTATTGAATTCATGGGTGAGAAGCTTGGGCGTGATGTCTATACGGTTGTCTGCCATGATGATCTCAGTGCGGCTGACCTTGTTGGACGGCATTTGATTCGTGAAGAGGGTACTTACTGGCAGGATGGTCCACTTACAAAAGCAGTACGTAACGGTGGTATCTGCTATATTGATGAGATTATTGAAGCTCGTAAAGATACAACGGTTGTTCTGCACTCTTTAGCAGATTACAGGCGTGTTCTACCCATAGACAGAACAGGCGAAGTGATAGAAGCACATCCTGATTTTATGTTGGTAGTCTCGTACAATCCTGGTTATCAAAATGTACTTAAAGGGATGAAACCAAGTACAAAACAGCGTTTTATCTCACTGAGTTTTACCTATCCAAAACCTGATATTGAAAAAGAGGTTATTATTCAAGAGAGTGGTGTTGATGCCCAAATTGCACAAAAATTGGTTGATATTGCAAGTGAAATACGCCAACTCAGCGATACAGATATTCAAGAGGCCGTTTCAACTCGTCTGCTTATCTATGCAGCAAAACTAATGGTAAAGGGTTTTGATCCGTATCAGGCTTGTATGCACTCTATTGTAGAGTCTTTAAGTGATGAAGAGGATGTTTTAGCTGTTTTGGAAAAACTTATTACGCTTCATTTTGCAAAGAGTTCACATGTCTAAGATAGCAGCACTCAAAGAGAAATATCCTCCGGGAGATTTTGGGGTATGGGTTATTATCTATGTTGAACTGCTTACTTTTGGGCTTTTCTTTGTTGGCTATGCTTTTTCACGCAGAGCAGATGTAGAGCTTTTCAATCAATCACAACTGATGCTCAACCAAACATCGGGCTTTATTAATACTTTTATTTTGATAACGAGCAGTTATTTTGTAGCTAAAGGTGTTGCATTGATGCAAACAATGACTCAAGAGAATTTTGAAGCGGCGAACAAAGAGGCAAGCAAATGGTTGAAATTTGCCATTGCCTGTGGTGTTGCATTCTTATTTATTAAAGGTGCAGAGTTTTACCATATTTTTGGGCAGGGAGTTACATTAAGTACAAATAAATTCTTTATGTTTTATCTTCTGCTTACAATGTTTCATTTTATGCATGTATTGCTTGGAACTGTGATACTTTTTAATGTGCATCAAAGAACAAAAATTTCTGCCTATACGCCAGAAAATCATCGTGGATTTGAGTCGGGTGCTTCGTATTGGCATATGGTTGATTTGTTGTGGATAGTTCTTTTTCCACTGATTTATATTATTCGATAGGGATTGCTAAAATGAAAAAAACTTTAGAAATTGTATGGATTGTTTTAGTGATATTGACTGTTTTTGCCTATCTGCTTGGTTATCTGAAACTTATAGATACTGCACTTGTCGGGGCTTTACTCTTTACAACTTTTGTTAAAGGTGCACTTGTAAGTGACTACTTTATGGGACTGAAAAGTGTCAGTATGAAATATCGCCTTATTCCTATAATTTGGCTTACAGTGGTAATTGTTTTAATTGGAGTTGC
>JAMOSE010000033.1 GCA_027063215.1 Sulfurimonas sp.
AAATTTATGATCACAGTTATAAAAAGAAATGGTCGAACAGAACCATTAGATATCACCAAAATACAAAAATATACTTCAGCAGCTGTTAAAGGCTTAGATAATGTTAGTCAAAGTGAACTTGAAGTTGATGCACAGATTCATTTTCGTGACGGTATCACATCCAAAGAGATTCAAGAAACACTCATTAAAACTGCAGTTGACAAAATCGACATTGATGCTCCCAACTGGACTTTTGTTGCATCACGCCTTTTTCTTTTTAATCTCTATCATCAGGTAAACGGTTTTACAGGCTACTGCTCTTTAGAGAATTATTTTGAAAGAGGAGAGAAAGAGGGACGAATTCTTTTAGGTCTTCGTGATATGTATGATCTTGAAGTGTTAGAAAAGCATATTAAACCTGAACGTGATCTTCAATTTAATTATCTTGGTATTAAAACACTCTATGATCGCTACCTTATAAAAAACAGAAACAGCGATCCTATAGAATTACCACAACATATGTTTATGGCAATCGCAATGTTTTTGGCTCAGCGTGAAGAGAAACGTGAAGAGTGGGCTATCAAATTTTATGACATGATCTCTAAGTTTGAAGTGATGCTTGCAACACCTACCCTTAGCAATGCAAGAACACCACGACATCAGTTAAGCTCTTGTTACATTGGATCAACTCCAGATAACATCGAAGGTATCTTTGATGCCTACAAAGAGATGGCAATGCTTTCTAAATTTGGTGGAGGAATTGGTTGGGACTGGACACAAGTTCGATCAATGGGAAGCTTTATCGACGGGCATAAAAATGCTGCAGGCGGGACTATTCCATTTTTAAAAATCACTAATGACATTGCAATTGCTGTTGATCAGCTTGGAACACGTAAAGGTGCCATTGCCGTATACTTAGAACCATGGCATATAGACATTAATGACTTTTTGGATCTTAAGAAAAACTCAGGTGAAGAGCGTCGCCGTGCACACGATCTTTTCCCTGCAATGTGGCTAAATGATCTCTTTATGCAAAGAGTACAAGAAGATGGTATCTGGACACTATTTGATCCTTATGATGTACGCGAACTCTCTGAACTTTATGGTGAAGAGTTTAACAAACGTTATGAAGTGTTAGAACAGGATGAGAGTATTATCAAAGAGAAGATCAAAGCAAAAGATCTCTGGAAAAAGATACTCACATCTTATTTTGAAACAGGTTCACCATTTTTATGTTTTAAAGACAATGCCAACCGTGCAAACCCTAACGATCACAAAGGTGTTATCAGAAGTTCTAATCTCTGTACAGAGATTTTTCAAAACACACAAGCAAATCACTACAAGATCAAGTTTATCTTTGAAAATGGTGAAAGCGTCAGTTATGAAGAAGATGAGCTTGTAAAAGTTGACAGTGGCCTTGAAAAGCCTGCCAAAAAAGTTACAGCACTTGATTCACTGGGTGGCATGCCTATCTTTGTTGTAGAAAAAGAAAAGATTGATGGCTCAACTGCTGTTTGTAATCTTGCATCAATCAATCTCTCACGTGTCAATACAAAAGAGGATATCGATCGCATAGTACCGACCGCTGTTCGATGTTTGGACAATGTTATAGATCTAAACTTCTATCCTGTTGAAAAGGTAAAACGTACAAATGTAAGAAGCCGATCAATTGGTCTTGGTGTTATGGGTGAAGCGCAGATGTTAGCAGAAGCCGGCATAGTATGGGGAAGTCAAGAACATTTTGACAAGATAGATGAAATGATGGAGTCTGTTTGTTACAATGCTATTAAAGCCTCTTGTGATCTTGCAGTTGAAAAAGGAAGCTATCCTGAATTTGAAGGCAGTAAATGGAGTAGAGGAGTTTTCCCTCAAGATCATGCCAATGCCGAAGTTATCAATCTTGTTGATCGTGGTGGTCTCTTTGCCTCAACATATGAATGGGAAGAACTTCGCGCTAAAGTAAAACGTGACGGTATGCGTAATGGTTATCTTATGGCTATTGCACCAACAAGTTCTATCTCAATTCTTACAGGAACAACGCAGGCAATTGAGCCGGTATTTAAGAGAAAATGGTTTGAAGAGAATCTCTCAGGTCTTATTCCCGTTGTAGTTCCTAAACTCTCTCCTGAAACTTGGGCATACTATACACCGGCATATGATCTCAACCAAACACTTCTTATCAAAGCTGCCGCAATTCGTCAAAAATGGATCGATCAAGGACAATCACTCAATATCTTTATCACACTTGATAAAGCAAGTGGACGTTACTTAAATGAGATCTATATGCTTGCATGGAAACTCGGTCTTAAATCTACATACTACCTTAGAAGTCAATCACCGGAGATGGCAAATGATGTAGAGGACAGATCAATGGAGTGTGTAGGATGTCAATAAAATGAGACCTCTTCTACCCTCAGAGATAACAAAATTTTTAGATCGTTTCGATCACTTTAAAGATAGCGAAATTCGCTCGCTAAATATTATATCACCAACAGAAATAGAACTAACACTAACAGCTCAAGATAAGGCTCGTGCCTTTGACTGGGTCAGTATAAATTTTCTTTTTACTCAAATTACAGATGCAAAACTTATAAATGGATCACAAATTGCTTATATAAATTTAGATGATGGAATCAATATAATTACTGGTGATGGTTTTTTCGCTTTTTGTCTTGAAAACTATACAACGCTAGACTCCATAAAAGAATCCTCATTTTATATAATAAGTAAGAGCATCAAATATAATGAAGGTGTTTTTTAATAAAAAAGGACAAATAATGAGCTATAAAATAAAAGGCGAAATCTTAGGCTTTCAAGATACAAAAAATGTAGATATCAATGAGATAGATCCTCTCTTTTCAACAATGATCGATCTAGATAATGAAAATATCTCTTTTACTTTGGTAAACCCTTATCTTCTACGTGAATACAGTTTTGATGTCCCTACTGAAACACAAGAACTACTTGAAATAGATAAAGATTCAAAACTTGCAGTGTATAATATCTTAGTAATTCAAAAACCTTTAGAAAAATCTGTTGTTAACTTTTTAGCTCCAATTATTGTTAACCTTGATAAAAATTTACTTACACAGATTATTCTTGATCCAAAA
>JAMOSE010000034.1 GCA_027063215.1 Sulfurimonas sp.
CAGTCTGTATCTGTTCTTGTGCACTTTTTTCATCAAGTTTGGCAGCTTTAATCTCAAGATTTTGAGCATCTAAAAGCGTCAAAGCTGCATTTAATGAGAGTGCATTTGTTGTACTGGCATCATTTGCACTTAAAAGCAGTGCAAATGAAAGTACACTCATGATTTTTTTCATTTTTTCTTGTCCTTCGAAATTATCTTTAAAATTAACTCTTGATTATAGCATATGTTTTAATTTTCTCTATCACAATAGCATCACATTTTAACTCTTTAGAATATAATTCTTAAATAAGAAGAACAGATGTAACGCTTTTTCTCACACTTTTTCTGTACAAGCCATTAAAAAACGGATCTTTGATTGTTGTGTTGGTTGTGAAATTTACTATATAATAAAAAAATTTAAGACAGAGAGGAAAAATATGAGAACTATAGGACTTCTTGGAGCAATTTCCATTGGAATAGGCGGTATGGTCGGTGGCGGGATTTTTGCCGTTTTAGGTGAAGCAGTATCTCTTGCGCATGGGGCAACTGCTGTTGCTTTTGGCATTGCCGGTCTTGTTGCGATTTTAACGGCATATGCTTATGCCAAACTTTCTGTTACTTATCAAAGTGAGGGAGGAACAGTTACCTTTATAGACAAGGCTTTTGGAGATAATATTCTCTCTGGAAGTGTGAATCTTATGTTGTGGCTGAGTTATCTTGTTACCATCTCACTCTATGCTACTGCTTTTGCCTCCTATGGTGAAACTTTTTTTGCACATAAGAGTATCTGGTTACATCATCTGTTGATTACGATTGCTATTATTTTGCCTGCTGTTATTAACCTTGTAAGTGCCTCTTTTGTTAGTAAGAGTGAGACGGTTATTGTGGTTATCAAAGTTTCACTTCTCATTTTAGTCATTGTTGCAGGTGCTTCGTATGTGGAACCAGAACGTATGTCTCCTCATAATTGGGGTACACCATTTTCCATTGTTGTAGCAGGAATGATTATATTTGTAGCCTATGAAGGATTTGAATTGATCGCCAATTCTGCTGAAGATATAAAAGAACCAAATAAAAATCTTCCACGTGCTTTTTATGCATCTGTTATTATTGTTATTGTTTTGTATATATTAATATCTGTCATTACCGTTGGCAGTGTCTCTGAAGAGGCTCTGATGAAAGCAAAAGATTATGCTTTGGCTATTGCTGCAGAGCCTGCTTTGGGACATACCGGTTTTGTTCTTGTTGCTTTTGCTGCACTGCTTTCGACATTTTCTGCTATTAATGCAACGATTTACGGCAATGCCAGACTTGGTTATATTATTGCCAAAGATGGAAAACTGCCACGATCTTTAATGGATGAAGAAAAATCAGGAGTACCGTTTAAAGGAGTGCTTTATACAACCTTGCTGAGTCTCTTTTTGGCTAATACTATTAATCTGACAGAGATAGCTATCATTGGAAGTGCCGGATTTTTACTCATATTTTGTATTGTAAATATGAGTGCATACCGACTTAGAAAAGAGATAAATGCCAATAAATTTGTACTGATATTTTCTTCATTTTTTGCATTTTTTGCACTGAGTACACTCTTATATCATACGTACAGTTCCAATCCAAGAGCAGTAATTATTTTTATGTTATTTATTATTATTTCAGTGCTTTTTGAGCTGATTTATGGAAGATATGTTCGAGGGCAAATGTTTGATAGAGATTATAAAAATTAACATTTTCCTAACACAGAAGGGGTATAATTCCTTAAAAGTGTTACAGGAACCTCTATTATGAAAAAATTTTTACTTTTCAATCTTTTATTTGTATCAACGTTATTTGCTGAGGTTTTGACACTACAAGAGAGTATAACAAAAGTTTTAGCGAACTATCCTGATGTGAAAACTTTTAAATTTAAAGTGCAACAATCCGAGTCTTCTTATCGCTCTGCTTTTGCCGATTATCTTCCACAGATAGATTTGAGTGCACAGTATAATGTGACGCAGACTTATGTTCTTCCGGTCAATGGTACTTTTCATACAGTAGATGACACAGGTTGGAATGTCGGTGTAAATCTCAAACAAAAAGTGTGGGATTTTTCCAAAACATCTTCAAATGTAAATGCCTCAAAACTTGATAAAGAGATCTCTAAGCTTTCACTCAAAGAGTTAAAAGCACTACTTGCATACAAAGTAAAAAGCCTTTATGAAATCATGGTCGTACAGTCTGAAGCCATTAGTGTAAGAAAAAAAGATTTACAAGCAAAAGAGGCATATTATGCGCAATCACGAGCTTTGGTAAAGCAGGGCTTAAAAACAGAGGCAGATGCAAGTCGTTTTTTGGCTGCGGTTTATGTGGCAAAAGATAATTTGGCAGTTGCACAAACGGCATATAAAAAAGCCAAAGAGACACTCTCTTTGTATATGAATGAGAAGATAGCAGATGATGTGACATTAGAGCGTACTTTTTTAAAGCGTGCGTTTCATACTGATGCAAATATGCAAAAAGAGGTGTTAAATGCAAACTATGCACTTCAAATAAATGCAAAAAATATTGAAAAAAACATACTCTTACATAAATCGGCAAAAGCCGCTCATTATGGTTCTGTAGATATTGTTGCATCGTATAACCATTTGGACACTTTAAATGCTTATGATTCCAAACTCGCAGGTATTACACTTAATATTCCACTCTATAGCGGTGGAAGAGTTTCTGCACAAGCGCAAAAAGCTCAAATTGCTGCACAGATTTCAAAAGAAGAGAAATTATCACAGGAACTTGCTTTAAAAGAGGAGTTAAACAATTTACTTTTAGATATTGAGCGTTACAACAAAACGATTGCTGCCAAAAAGGCACAGTTAGATTCTGCTTTGAGTACCAAAAGAGTTTTAGATGCACGCTATAAAGAGGGACTCTCTACATATATTGAAGTTCTTGATGCTGCTTCTTTGGTTTTAAATGCACGATTGGGACTCTTAGAGGCTTACTATTCGCGGGCACTTAGTAT
>JAMOSE010000035.1 GCA_027063215.1 Sulfurimonas sp.
CAATATTTTGCTACAATTACAATATGAATTTTCAAACCTATTTAGAAATTTTACATTTTTTAGACAATAATAAATTTTCGCAAGAAGAACAGCGTGCATTTGGGCTTCAAACTCAAAAATTGCAAAACGATCCACTCAAACAAATACTTCTTTGGTTTAAACAAAACAGACAAAAATATCCCTTAATTAAAAATTATCTTCACTATACGCACTATCTTACACTCCTTTTAGGGGGAATATCCTTTATTTTAGGTGTAACTTTCAGTACTGTTTTACTTAAATACAGTGGAAATGAACCGGTAAATATCATCTATTTTTTAACTTTTGCTGTTTTTATCCCAATGCTTGCAACACTCTTTTCTCTCTTTGCGATGAAAGGAGATAGCCTCCTTTCACATATTTCATTTTTCTATCTTCTGCAAAAAATTCTCCAAAAATTTCTCTATAAAAAAAACTTAAAACTTGTGCAAATAGATAAAAAGGTAGAAGAACATTTTTTACTTCTACAACTCCAACTTGCGGGATTTCTCTTTTCAGTTGGAATCTTTATCGGACTAATCTTTCTTGTTAGCACACAAGATATTGCCTTTGCATGGAGTACAACACTGAATATCACTCCAAAAGAGATGGCTTCATTTCTTTCATCTTTTTCTTTTGCTTTTCATTCTATCTGTCCCTCAACACATATCTCCTTAGAACTCATTGAAAAAAGCCACTATTTTCGATTAGGAACACATATCGATCCAACGATGCTTCAAAGTGCCGCATCCCTTGGATCATGGTGGAAGTTTTTAGCATGTTCAACACTCTTTTATAACGTAGGACCACGACTTTTTACTTTAATTATAAGTTACTACTCCTACAAAAAAACTCTTAAAGAGTCCCTTTTACAAACGCAGTCTGTTAGCAAACTTCTTTATGCCTTTAATCAACCTGTTATTGAAACACATGCTCAAGATATTGAAGTTCACAAAGAAAACAGCTCTAAAAAAACAGTTACTACTCCAAAAAACATCTCTAAAACATTTCAAAGAGCTTTTGGATGGAGTCTCTCAAAAGAAAAGATCCTTGTTTTATCAGATCTTTTTGATCTGCATTGGCAAGAAGCTTATGGAGTCGGCGGCTCGCTCTCATTGGAAGCAGAAGAACAACTTATTCAACACACTACAGGAGATGTTCTTCTTTTTATTCCGGTCTGGGAGATACCGACAATGGAATTTATAGACTTTTTGGATGCACTTGAAAATGTTTGCAAGAGTATAACGCTCTATCCTGTAGGGCTAGAAGTAGATAACTATAAAGCAAATGAAAAAGATCTTGCAATCTGGAAAAGGAAAATAGCACTTCAAAACTACAAAAAGGTCAATATCTTATGAGAGAAACTCCTACATTTGCCGTCGTTGGACATCCAAATAAAGGGAAAAGCTCCATTGTTGCTTCTCTCTCCCTTGATGATAGTGTAAATATTTCAGACATTCCCGGGACTACAACAAAAAACAGACATTTTCCATTAAAAGTTGATGGCCGTGTTATCTATGAACTTGTTGATACCCCCGGCTTTCAAAGAGCGCGAAAAGTGCTTGCATGGTTACAAAAACATGAGGTCAGTGCAGATAAAAAACATGAAGTTGTTCAGGAATTTGTTACTACACATAAAGATGATCCAAAATTTCATGATGAAATACAACTGCTTGAACCTATCTTAAATGGAGCCGGAATTATCTATGTTGTTGATGTTTCAAAACCCTATTGCAGTGAGTATGAAGCAGAGATGGAAATCCTTCGCTGGTGCAATCAACCTTCAATGGCTCTGCTTAATCCTATAGATGAACATAATTTTACCCAAGAGTGGGAACGTGCCTTGGGACACTATTTTAAAATGGTACGTACATATAACCCGATGACAGCCGGATACAAAGAACATATTGCAATTTTAGAGAGTATGGCTCACCTCAATGAATCATGGATGCAAAACGTCAAAGAGTCTATCAAAATTTTTGAACTTTTCCATCAGCAGATGATTCATCAAGCAGCAACAACAATCACTCACCTCATCTATACATCTATTACACATACAGAAAAGATCGCTCTAAAGAGTGAGACCATCCCAAAAGAGACAAAAGAGAAACTGCACAACCAATATAAAAAGAGTCTGCGATATTTGGAAAAAGAGAATTATCAAACAATAAAAAAGATTTTTCACCATAACCATCTCAATATCCAAGCCGTTCCACTTCCTTTTGAAAACATTGATCTCTTCTCCAAAAAAGCAGCCTCTCTCTTTGGTTTAAGTAAAAAAGAACTTTTACTTACCGCAACAACAAGCGGTGCCATTACCGGTGGAGCTATTGATCTTGTTTTTGCAGGGCATACCGCTTTTTTAGGTGCTGTTACAGGAGGAGTTCTCGGAGGCATTGGAGCCTATTTTGGTTTTGATGAACTCTCAGAGATCAAGATACTTGGTAAAAAACTTGGAGAAAAAGAGCTCCAGATAGGACCGATGAAAAATCAAAATTTTCCCTATATTTTACTCAACCGATCTCTCTTTTACACATTGAGCCTTATGCAACACTCTCATGCAAAACGAGACAATCTGCAACTACATGATACAGAAGAGTTCAACAAGCAGCTTCTCAGTACAAAAGAACATGCAAAACTTGAAAGTTTTCATAAAAAGTTTCGTTCTAAAAAAGGGGTAAACACGTCTATCCTTACACAATACAGCCAACAAATCGAAGCGATACTTAGGAATCAAAATTAAAAAAAGTGCTCTTTTTTTTGTTATAATTTCAAAAAAGTCATAAAGAGAAAAAAAGTGCATACACCTAAAGGTTTTGGAAAAAACTACTTTACACTAGCAGCTATACAAGCCTACATCTCACTCACAAAGATTGTAGCGCTCTGTAGTGCTGTATGCACACTTGACGGCAAACCTCTTAAAATAAAAATCAACTCTCCGCC
>JAMOSE010000036.1 GCA_027063215.1 Sulfurimonas sp.
GGATCTTCTCCTGCTACTGTCCAGAGCTCTTTTACAAGTTTACTAACACTCTTTTTCATAGTATCTTCTACCAACTCAAAATCGCTAAAGTTCTCTTTTAGCATTGCCAATTCATCTTCAAAACTTTGCATATTTTCTTGCTTCTTTAAAGCAATAGCTTTTTTGTTTTTCAGATTATAAAGATGCCAAAGGGCTAAAAAATCTTCTGAGTATCTGTTGAGGATGTTGTGTGCATAGAGTTGGAAGTTTTGGTAACCGCTTTGCTCAAAAAGATCAATAACAAGTGTTATGGTCTCTTTGAGGTGAACAAAAGGCACCATTGAAAAGAGCTGTCTGCCTACACTTGTTCCTGTGTCGTGCTCGGCTCCAATAAAGACTCTTGCTCCCCCGTCGGTATCTCCAAAATTGTTTGTTTTAAGACCGATAAGTCCTATGTCGGTATGGCGATGGCGTCCACACCCTTTGGCGCATCCCGAAAAGCCGACTTTTATACGATTTTTATAGATACGCTCAAGTGGAAGATACTCTCCGGCTTCATCTTTAATGCTCCAGACTGCATAAGGGCAGAGATTACCGGCACAGGCAATAATGGTAGAGCTGAGTGCTGCTGATGTAAAAGGCACCTCTTTATCTTTAAGTCCCAAAAGATAGATATTTTGGTCAATACCTATACGGATTTCAAGATTCTCTTTATCTGCGAAGTTGCTGATTGTAAGCATCTCTTGTGCACTGAGCCGTCCAAAGTCACTCTGATAGCAAAAAGCATAACGGCCATCCCGTAACTCTTCAAACGCTTCAAAATCGACATGTTGGAGTTGTAACTCTCCGGCACTTTCAAATTTTTTGCCATAGCAATCTTGAATAAGATCGATGAGTTTGTCAAGACCGATCTCCTCAATCATATAAAATAGACGTGTTTTTGAACGTGAAAAACGTGATCCGTGTGTATAAAATGTTTCGACAAAAGCTTTAAAGAAATCAAGAACTTCATCTTCTTTTACAAAGATATCAGCATCTTTTGAGATCTCTGTATTTTTGCCTCCCATATAGATATTAAAGCCATATACGCCATCTTTGCGTGCAAGTGCGAAGTAGAGATCATTTGCAAAAAAGGAGTTTACATTTGCAGAGTTTCCAGAGATGCCGACACTGACACGGCGAGGAAGCATACCGACATATTTTGGATTTTGAATAATAAAATCATTCATTGCTTTTATAAGAGAGTGTACTTCTATTTTACCGTATTTGCTAACACCGTCATAAACATCTGTTACAATATTTCTAATGTTATCGCCAAAACTTTGCCATGTTGTTAGTCCGTTATCATTGAGTTTGTGCCAGATCTCTGCAATATCATCAGAGTAAACATCATGGATCTGTAATCCTGCACGAGCAGTAATAACAAGTGTAAGGTCATACGCTTCAAGCAGTTTGGCAATAAATGTAAAATCTTTACTGCTAAAGTGTCCGCCGTTACCGTTACGTAAACGGATTGTAAATTCATCTTCTAAAAAGTCGGTATTAAAGATACCAAAATCCTGAAGGTAGTATCTGTCTCCTTCTCCAAGTGAGTCAAAATCAATCGTCTCAAACTCATTGACAAAATAGTCGTAAGGTTTAAGACGTGCTTTGTACTGCTCCCGCCTGTTTAATTTTTTCTCAATATCTTCAGCCATAGTAACTCCCATTGTTATTTAAAGAATACTAGCAAAAATAAGCTGAAAATTCTTGATCTAGATCAAAATTTTTGCTAACAAACAAACTGTGCTATAATTAAAACAAAAAAAGGTTCGTTATGGCTAAAGAGCACTCATTTGATATTTCTGCAAAGATAGATATGCAGCTTTTTAAAAATGCAATCAATCTCGTAGAGAGAGAAGTTGCCAACAGATATGATTTTAAAGGTACACCGTATGAGATTACCTATAAAGAAAAAGAGAATGTTTTAGTTCTTGTCGCATCTTCAGATAACAAACTCGATGCACTCAAAGACATTGTTGTTAGTAAACTTTTAAAACAGGGACTCAGCTCAAAAGTTCTTGATGAGTTGCGTGTTGAAGATGCAAGTGGTGGAACGCGAAAAGCAACTTTTAAAATAGTAGATTACATAGAGTCAAAAGAGGCGAAGAAGATAGTTGCCGACATTAAAAAGATGAAACTCAAAGTCAATGCGCAGATCGAAGGGGATCATATTCGTGTAAAGGGTGCCAAGCTTGATGATTTGCAAAAAGTGATCAAAATGGTACGTGAGGGTGAATGGGAAGCACCTATAGTGTTTGAAAATATGAGATAAAAGGCAAAATTATGAAAAAGATGAGTGTCGCTGATGCAGCTGCTTTTTTTGGAGTTTCTCGCGAAGCTATCCATAATCGGATCCGAAGAGGCTCTTTGGAATCTGTTATGGAGGGTAATGTAAAGATGGTTCTTGTTGATGAGAACAAGAGTAAAAAAACACCGCAAAAAAGAGCAACAAGAGCGAATTCAAGTAATGATGAGCGTTACTATAAACTACTTGAAGTACAAAATGCAAAACTCCAAGAGCGTGTTGAGATGCTTGAAAATGAGACAAGAAGCCTGCGTGATCAAAAAGAGCAGATGCTTATAGAAGAGCGTCAAAAGATAGAGGCTATCTACAGAGAAAAAGATGAACAGCTCAAAAATGTTTTGCAGACACTCTCTTCAAAGTTTATGCTGGGTGCTCCTCTTGAACTACAGGAAGAAGAGACTGTTGATGCTGAGATGATAGAAGTCGATACGATCGAAGAAGAGATAGTAGAGAGTAATGTCGTCTCATTAAAGAAGTTTTTGAAAAAATCCGGTTTTTCACCAAAGAAGATAGCAAAGATCAAGAAACGATTTGAAAAAAAAGCAAAAAAAGATGATGAACGTGTGATAGTAGTTGGTTCAAAATATTATCTTGATACAGCAAAATATGACTACAGTGATCTGGTAAA
>JAMOSE010000037.1 GCA_027063215.1 Sulfurimonas sp.
GGTATTACAAGGCAGCCTATATTTAAAGCTCTTATGTTATAATCGCGAAATTATTTATAACTATATTAAAAGGTTTAACACTATGGGTCAAACTATAACTGAAAAAATATTTTCTGAACATGTCGGGCGTAAAGTTCATGCTGGTGAAATTGTACGCTCACCAATTGACATGGTTATCGGAAATGACATTACTACACCTATTTCTATAAAAGCTTTTGAAGAAAGTGGTGCTGCATCTTTAGCAAATCCGGATGGATTCTCTATTGTTCTTGATCACTTTATTCCGGCAAAAGATATTGCATCTGCAAATCAGGCAAGGATCTCTCGTGACTTCGCAAAAAAACATCAACTCAAAAACTTTTTTGATGAAAAAGATATGGGAATTGAACATGCACTTCTTCCTGAAAAAGGGCTTGTTGTTCCTGGTGATGTAATTATTGGTGCAGATTCTCACACATGTACACACGGTGCACTTGGAGCATTCTCAACAGGTATGGGATCAACCGATCTTGCCTTTGCCATGATCACTGGCGGTAACTGGTTTAAAGTTCCTGAATCTATTAAAGTAGTACTTTCTGGAAAACCTGGAAAATATACAACAGGAAAAGATATTATTCTTGAAATCATTAGAATGATCGGAGTTGATGGAGCACTTTACAAGACTTTAGAGTTTACCGGCTCGACTATTGAACACTTAACAATAGATGATAGATTTTCTATGTGTAATATGGCAATTGAAGCAGGAGCAAAAAGTGGTATCGTTGCTGTTGATGACATTACACGTGAATTCTTAGCAGACAAAAATCTAGCTCGTCAACCAAAAGAGCACTTCTCTGATGAAGACGCGATTTACTCAAAAGTATTAGAGATTGATGTTGCAAACCTTGATCCGGTTATTGCTTACCCATTTTTACCATCAAATGGACACTCAATAGTGCAAGCTGTTGCAGATAAAATCAAAGTTGATCAGGCATTTATCG
This sequence comes from Sulfurimonas sp., assembly GCA_027063215.1. Taxonomy (GTDB): domain Bacteria; phylum Campylobacterota; class Campylobacteria; order Campylobacterales; family Sulfurimonadaceae; genus Sulfurimonas. The sequence continues at coordinate 981 of JAMOSE010000037.1, forward strand.
GAAGCTGTACAAATGGTCGTTTGGCTGACTTAAAAGTAGCCGCTGAGATCCTCAAAGGTAAAAAAGTGCATCCTGATGTTCGTCTTATTGTTACACCAGGAACACAAAAAATCTTGCGTGAGGCAAATCACTTAGGTTATATCGATATCATAGTTGATGCAGGCGGTGTTGTAAGTAACCCTACCTGTGGTGCCTGCCTTGGTGGTTATATGGGCATACTTGGTGACAATGAAGTGGCAATTTCTACAACAAACAGAAACTTTGTCGGCCGTATGGGTTCACGCAGCTCTAAAGTTTACCTTGCAAATTCAGCAGTAGCTGCTATTTCTGCAATTACCGGTTATATAACAGACCCAAGATAAAAAGCTCACTAAAAGCTCATTACTCTATGCTATGATTGCACCACTATTTTAAAAAAGGATACAAACGATGAAACGTTTACTTTTACTACCCGCACTTTTATTAGGGAGTGCAACATTTGCTGATGATGCTCAGTTCAAATATGAACTCTCTCCAATGATTGGTTACAATCTTTCAGAAGGAAATATTGGAATAGAAGACGATGGCTTTTACACAGGAGGACTTGAATTTCAAGTAAATACTCCAAACTCTAAATTATCACCTGAACTTTCTGTATTTTATACACACAGTGCAGATTATGATAAGAGTAATGGTGATACCGATATGACTCGTGTAGCATTTAATGGTGTCTATACTTTTGACAAACTCAATGCACTTGTTCCATTTGCAAAACTTGGTGCCGGATATGAAAATGTCAATGATGAGATCGCATCTAATCAAAGTGGTTTCTTTGCAGATGCTGGTGCTGGTATCAAATTTCCTTTTGCTAAAGCATGGGCATTAAAAGCTGAAGCAATTTATTTAGCTAAAATTGGCAACTCACATAATCAGAGTGCTGATAACAATCTAATGGCACTTGTTGGTCTTACATACTCATTTGGAGAAATTCCTAAGCCTGCACCAAAAGAAGAACCTGTTGTTGTTGTTGAAGAAGTGGCTATTGTAGCAGTAGTTGTAGAGAAAGACACAGATGGGGATGGTATTTATGATGCACTAGATAAATGTCCAAATACTCCAGCCGGATCAACAGTAAATGTTGATGGTTGTCCAATAGTAATGGATGATGATCAAGATGGTGTAGTTAATACTCAGGATTTATGTCCAAATACACCGCTTGGAGAAAAAGTTGACTCCAATGGTTGTCCATTAATAGTTAATCTCCATATCAACTTTGCAAATGACTCTGCAAAGGTTCCTGCTAATGCAGCTGCTCTTTTAGACAAATATGCAGACTTCTTAAAAAGAAACACAAACTACTCTGCAAAAATTGTAGGATATACTGACAATATTGGTAGTGAAACGTACAACCAAAAACTTTCACAAAGAAGAGCGCAAGCTGTTATGAAAGCTCTTGTTGAGCGTGGTGTCAATCCTAATCAACTTTCCGCTATCGGTATGGGCGAAGAAAATCCTATTGCAAGTAATGATACTGCTGAAGGTCGTGCACAAAACAGACGTATTGAAGCAGAACTTTCTTACAAATAAAATAAATATGTTTCATATCCCCTGTGTCATCTTTGCAGGTGGCAAAAGTTCGCGAATGGGAGAAGATAAAGCACTTCTTCCTTTCGCTTCCTATCCAACGCTTATAGAGTATCAATATACTCGTCTTTCTAAAATATTTCAAACAGTCTATATCTCTTGTAAAGACAGCTCAATATATAATTTTCAAGCCAACTTTATTGAAGATGCAAAAGATAATAATATTTATGCACCTACCGTAGGTTTTACTACTGCATTTAGCAAACTCAAAGAAGATCGTTTTTTTGCACTAAGTGTTGATTCTCCTTTTGTTAATGAAGACATAATTACTACTCTTATAGAAGATGATAGTGAAAATGTAGATGCGACTATTGCAAAAACAGATGAGGGGATACAACCACTTTGTGGCATATATCACCGAAGCTTAGAGACAAAATTTCAAAAAATGATTCAAGAAAATAACCATAAACTCGGCTATCTACTCAAAGAATCTCAAACTACCTACTCTTATTTTAAAGATATAACTCATTTTTTAAATATGAATCATCCTCATGATTATAAAAAAGCACTCTCTCTAATAAATTCTTTGCTATAATAATAAAAAAGCAAGAAAGATTTCAAAATGAATTTAACACATTTAGATGAAAACCAAAGACCGAAAATGGTCGATGTCAGCGATAAAGAAGATACAACTCGCATAGCAGTTGCAAGCGGTAGTATAGAGATGAGCCAAGATGCTTTTGATGCCATTGTAAGTGAAAAGACAAAAAAAGGCCCTGTTTTACAAACTGCTGTAATTGCAGCAATTATGGGAGCAAAAGAGACAAGCAGACTTATTCCTATGTGTCATCCGCTGGCACTTAGCGGTATTAACTGTGATGTAGAAGAGCTCCCTGAACTTCCGGGTTTTAAACTCACTGTAACAGCAAAACTTACAGGACAAACCGGTGTGGAGATGGAAGCCTTAACAGGTACTTCTATTGGCCTTTTAACAATCTATGATATGGTTAAAGCAATTGACAAAGGGATGATTATTCATAATGTTCAACTTGAAAGTAAATCAGGAGGAAAAAGTGGAGACTTTAAACGATAAACTTGAAGGAAAAAAACTGGAACTTGAGTATCCTTGTAACTGGTGCTACAAAGTTATTGCCAGCGAAAGAAAAGCGCTTGAAAATGCAATAAAAGAGGTTATGAATGAGAGAGAACATGCACTAAGTGATTCCAATAAGTCAAAAACAGGAAAATATGTCAGCATGAACCTCGATATGCTTGTTCATAATGACGATGACAGACAATTTATCTATGATGCACTTAAAAAACATCAAGATATTAAAATGGTACTCTAAAAAAGGAGACGATGATGAAAACAGATGAATTACAAAAAAAACTTCAAAAAGCTTACAATAAACGCTTTAAATCTACACAAAAAAGAGTCATTTCAGCTCTTCATGACGCACAAATTGATGAATCAGATCTCTCTTTTGATGCAGTTAAAATTATATCAGATACTTTTATTAAAACAGAAACACAAAAGCTTGAAGAGGATGTTGAAGAACTTTTAGAACAAAAAGAAGCAATAGAACGTGCTTTAGAAAAAAAATCTGAAGAGTTACAAGAGAAAAAATATGAAATTTTTAATATCCTAGAAGAAGAGTTCAGCAAAGATGAAGCCCTTTTAATCAAACTCCATCAGGTAAAACTTCAATCCATTGATCTCTATGAAATTCTTTTAGAGATGGTTGAATCTGCTATTATCACTGCTCTTGAAAATGAGAGTGATGAAGATGTCAGTGACGCTATAAAAGAGGTAACAAAAGAGATCACCTTTGAATCAATCAAAGAGGGATCGCTTAATACTATTCGTGTTCGAAAAATTCTCTCTACAGTATTGGCTACTGCTATTGAAATCGCAGAGGCAACACCAAATCGAGCAGATGAAATACTTCGTGCTACACTCAAAGGTATGCGAGCAGGACTCATCCAATCCATTGACAGATTTAAAAAACGTCTTGCATTTATGCCTGTAGAAGCAAAACATATCCTCATAGAAGATTATGACACCATTATAGAAGATCTCAATCAGACAGATACACTCTTCTCACAAGTTGTTATTACACAAGCGAGTAAAAGTTCACAAGTTATACGAAAAATTCTTCTTGATATCAACAATGAGATGAAGTATGATCTAGAAGAGCTACTGCACATTTCAAAAGAGACAGCAGAAGTCATGAAAGAGAAATTCTCTTCTTTAGCAAAACTTGCAGTCAAAAAAGCAGATTTTGCACTAAACTCACCAAAGGCAAAAGAGGCAAAACGAATGGGTATTCAAGCATTTTCTGTAGCAAAAGAGGCTTTAGGACATGCGCTTAAATCAGCAAGAGATGTAATGGATAAAAAATAATTTTTATATACTAAGAAGCTCCTTAAAATAATAAATTATTATAATTAAAAAAATATCTATTATAATTTTTTCAATATAATGAAATAAATTTAATCAAATAGACTTCTTGCAAAACTCCTATAATGTGTTGAGACATATAGGAGTTTTGCAAGAAGTCTAATAAAGGATATTTTATGATGATACATCCAGCCAGCGTACATTTCGCAATGGTTTTACCCGTAGTTGCAGCCGCATTTGGTGTTGCTTATATGATAAGCAAAAAAGAACTTCTCTCAAAGATAACAGCAAGAACAACACTTGTAGCTGCACTTGCTATGATTGCTGCTTGGTACACAGGCAATCAAGCAGGTCCCCAGATTTTTGACTACCTCAGTGAAGCAGGTCAACATGAACTTTTAGAACATAAACAATTAGGACTTTACCTAGCTATAGCAATGGGTATAATCGCATTATTGCAAATTGCAGGATGCCGTCTTAAAAAATTTGCCCTGCAAAGCCTAGCAACTATTTTACTCATTGGAGCAATGCTTACAACTTTTCTACAAGGTAAACATGGTGGAGAGATAGTTTATAACCATGGTATGCCTTTTAAAGCCTATATGATGGAAGAATCTCTTCAAGAAGCTGCTGCTACAGCAGAAGATGAAGAAGATTGTGATACACAGGTTGAAGCTTACGAAGATGCTATAGATGAGATCACTTCACTCTCTGAAGAAATTGATACAATCTATGGAAATAGTCCAAAAGAAAATGAGGATGATAAAGAGTAATGCATACAACAACTATAGATAAAAAAGCCAAAAAAGAGATGCAACAGGCGCTTAAAGATTACAAAAAGGATAAAAACTCTTTTAAAGAGTTTTATCCTTGCAGTCAAGAACTTACAAAGTATTTAAAAGAGAAAGTAGCATTATGAAAATTTTATGTGCTCCAAGTTTTGCAAAACAGTTGGAATCACTTTTAGGTGATTATACTCAAGAAGATTTTGAAGATATAAAAAACTTTAAAATGTATCTTGATACCATTATTTTAAATATGCCAACCAAAGTTCAAAAATTTAAAAAATCAATATATTTTGATGATGAAAATATAAAAGATATTGAGCACCGAGGTTTAATAATTCCCTTTTATATCGACGAAGAAACAGGTAATTATCTCATACTCGGTATTGTTAAAAAATAAGTTTTTTTCATAATAGATAAGCTTGTATTATGATAAAAATTACCTTAAGAAATATTACTTTTTTTTATTTTACAACTTAGTTACAAATTGAAACAAATGATACTTTTTATTCTCAAATATCACATTTTCATCTCAAATATTTGTATAATAATAGTCAGTGTTAATCATAAAATGACATACTTGTAAAGAATAGTTCTTTGGATCTAACAAAGTGACATACATTATGAAGATAACAAATAATCTTATTAAGGAGAAAATTGTGAATATTAAAAAATCTCAACAAGATTTAGATTCTTTTGATACAAAGAACTCTAAAGTTGACAGAAGAGACTTTTTTGCAAAAACAGCAGCGCTTGGCGTTACTGCACTTGCAGGAACATCACTGTTGGCATCAGAAGAGGGAGAAAGATCCATCTTGAAACCTACAAAGTGGGGAACAACATGGGGAGATCCTGTTACGAAAAATCTTTATGGTATGCCATCAAAATATGAGCATAACGTAACAAGAAGATATACAAAACTTCTGGCTTCTGGAAACTATCGTGCATCTATTACCGTAACACCTATTCAAGAGTCAAAAGGTATCATTACACCAAATGGACTCTTCTTTAGTCGTTCTCACGGTGGTGTCGCACATATTGATCCAAATGAGCATAGACTTATGCTTACAGGACTAATAAAGAAACCGCTTGTACTGACAATGAAAGAGTTAATGCGTTATCCAAGTGTAACACGTACTCACTTTATAGAGTGCCCGGCAAATGGTGGACAAGAGTGGAGAGGACCACAATATAACTCACTGCAGTTTGCAAAAGGTTTTATGTCCTGTGCAGAATGGACGGGTGTCTATGTTAAAGATATCATTAAAGATTTAGGTATTGATCCTAAAGCTATTTGGATGCTTGCAGAGGGTGGAGACTCTTCTAAAATGGGAAGAAGTATTCCTATGGAAAAAGTTCTTGATGATGCAATGATTGTCTGGGGACAAAATGGTGAAGCACTTCGCCCTGAGCAGGGATACCCTATTCGTCTTCTTGTTCCGGGATGGGAAGGGAACTTATGTGTTAAATGGCTACGTCGTTTAGATTTCTCAACTGATCCATGGTACTGTAAAGAAGAAACTTCAAAATACACTGTACTCAAACCTACAGGAAAAGCGATCCAACACTTCTATGCAAATGAAGTAAACTCAACCGTAGTTTCTCCTTCTCCAGAGATTGACTGGTCAGACTTAAAAGATGGTGATACAGTAGAAATCGAAGGACTTGCATGGTCTGGTATGGGTACTATTACAGGTGTTGACTTATCCTTTGACGGTGGTAAAAACTATGTAGAGGCATCACTTAAGGGCTTGGTACTGCCTAAATGTTGGACTCGATGGAGTTATGTACACACATATAAAAAAGGGCAAGAACTCTTTTTAACTTCTCGTGCAATGGATGATGCTGGATTTATTCAACCTACAATTGACCAAGAAGAGTTAGTTGTCGGTGTTGAAGCGGTTTATCACAGAAATGCTGTTGAGACATGGAAAGTTGAAAAAGATGGCAAAGTAACACATGTTCAATTTCGTTCACAATTAGGACGCAAAGCCAACGGTGAATTAGTAATAGAGGGGAAAGCATAATGAGAAAATTAACAAAAAGATCATTAATTTCAATTTCTGTGGCCACTGTATTATCACTGGGCTTATCTGCATGTATGGAAGATGCTTCACCAAAAGTTACCAATACAGCTAAAGACAACAGTGGCTTAAAAAGAGCCATTGACGGTGGTGTTACATATGATGTAATCAATGGAAAATTTGGTGTTTATGCAGTAAATGAAAAAGCACATAATGGTAAGATTAAGTTTGGACGGACTCCAACAAAAGAAGAGTATGATGAATGGAGTTCAGATGTTCATTTTACAGGAGAAGGTCTTCCAGAAGGACAAGGAACTGCAGAAGAGGGTTCTGAAATTTATGATGCGAAATGTGTTATGTGTCATGGTGACTTTGGCTCTGGTGGTGGTGGATACCCAGCACTTTCAAAAGGCAATGCATATGAGATGCAAAAAAGCTTAACAAATCAAAGACTCAAACCTGATGATGATGGTCCGGTAAGATTTTTTGGAAGTTACTGGCCAAAAGCAAGTACACTTTGGTGGTACATTAAAGATGCTATGCCACATCCACAAACAGACAGCTTAAGTGATGATGAAGTCTATGCCCTTGTTGCTTATACTTTAAATATCAACGAAATGGAAATCGACGGACAAGAGGTAGATGATGAGTATGTACTTAATCGTGAGAATTTCTTAAAAATTCAAATGCCAAACAAAGATGGTTTTGAACCTCAGATTGAAGGTCCAGATGCAGAGAAACACATACGTGCATACTATGCAAATCCTAAGAACTTTGGTGGACAGACATATAATGTTAAGAATCCAGCATCACGCTGTATGACAAATTGTCAAGAACCTACTGTAAAAGTGGCTTATATTCAAAATGGTGGTATCAGTGACTTTCATCCACCGCTGACGGACGTGAGAGATCTGCCAAAAGAAAAAAAAGATTTAAAAAACTTTAATGCTCAAAAAGCGTATAATGAGAGTTGTGCTATGTGTCATGAGACAGGGGCAGCACCTGCTCCTGGTGATAAAGCAGCATGGTCTGGACTTCTTGAAAAAGGCATAGATAAAGTCTATGAAGCAGGAATCAAAGGTACTGAAGCTGGTATGCCTGCAAAAGGTGGCGCATCAATGAGTGATTCAGAGTTTAAAATGGTTGTTGACTATATAGTTAACCAAAGCAAGTAAAATTAACAAAAAGGAAAAATGATGAAAAGAAGACAATTTTTAAGTATGACGTTAGGTGCTGTAGCATTAGCTGCTGTACCTGCAAGTGTTAGAGCAGAAGATTTTAGAAAATCAAAGCCAACTGTATGGACGGCTAAAAGTGTTGATGATGCGATTAAAGCAATGTATGGATCTACTGCATTAACTATGGGAGGCGTTAAGCTTACTGCTCCTGATGTAGCTAGTAATGGAGGAGCTATTCCTGTTAGCTTTTCAACGGACAAAGATGTAAAAACTATTGCAGTTTTTCAAGATGCGAATCCAGAAGCTGCAGTTCTTGTAATTGAGCCAAATAAATATAGCATTAACAAATATGCTATCAAAATAAAAATGGCGAAATCTGGTACTATCACTATAGTTGCTGAAGGTAAAGACGGAAAACTTTACGCGGCTAAGAAAACTTTAGATGTTGCACTTGGTGGATGTGAAGGGTAATCCTTTACATTTCTCTTTATAAAATAAATATTAAGGAAAAATAATGGCTGGAATTAAAGCAAAAGCAAAATTAAAAAATGGTGTTGTTAAAGTTAAAGCGATGATCAAACATCCAATGATGACATACAATATGGCAGAGAAAAAAACAGGGAGCAGAGATAATGCGAACTTCATTACACATTTCAGTGCTACAGTAAACGGTGAAACAGTTGTAGATATGTCAACATCTCAATTCTTATCTAAAAATCCTATCTTTAAATTTGAATTTAAAGGTATTGGAAAAAAAGGCGATAAAGTAGAACTGCTTGCTGTTGACCGCAAAGGTAAAACATATAAAGGAAAAGCTAAAATCAAATAAACTTTGATTTTTCTTTTTAGCCAAGAGCAGTATGAATACTGCTCTTGGCTAGCATATACTCTTTTTTCAAGTTCTATGTAAGTGTCAGACCATAATAGATTTTTAAAAAACAGTAACGGGATAAATAATGCAAGGAAAAGTAGTCGCACTCTACATTACAAAAGATGATGCCAATAAAACAAGGGAAATGCACTCTGAAATAGATATAGATGCGTATGGTGTCCTTGGTGATAAATTTTATGCTAAAGATCTCCAGCGAACTATTTTGATCACTGCGACTGAGAGCTATGAGCTTACAAAAGAAAATGGTATAGATATCGCCAAAGGGTCACTGGGGGAAAATCTGCTTATAGACATAAACCCGTATCATCTTCTGCCGGGAGAGCGTTTACATGTTGGAGATACACTCCTTGAAATAACACAAAACTGTACACTCTGCAAAGGACTCTCTACACTTAACTCCAAACTTCCAAAATTACTTAAAAATGATAGAGGTATTTTTGCAAAAGTAATTAATGGCCCTCATTCGATACAAATAGGAGATAGTGTTAAAATATAAATATCGTATATATTCCATTTGCAAATTTGCTGTAATATATCCTGTTCTTTTTATCTTTATATGAAAAAAAGTGAAATAAATAAACTTTTTGAAAGTTGAGAACTGAATCACACAAAACACAAAAAATGATTGTTAAAAATGAAATAGTACAATAAAAGGATAGATGTGAATCTACACAGTTTTTTATGGGAATATGGAGAGAAAGTTCCTGGATATGATGTTACAGTCATCAATGAAAGAGAAGCAAGAGCAGCAGCAGGTATTCTTGCAACACTTGGAATGATTGTTATCTTTTTAGGTATCGGATATAACCACATTATAGTAGCAAGGGTCTATTTAGCATTTTTATTTATTGATTTTACAGCAAGAGTCATTAGTCCGACCTATTCTCCTTCTTTACTCCTTGGAAAATTTATTGTCAGAAATCAAAAACCCGAATATGTTGGAGGATTGCAAAAACGCTTTGCATGGACACTTGGTTGGCTCGTCTCTTTCCCTATGCTGTATTGGTTTGTTTTAAATTGGGATATTACATTCTATAAAGTGATGATTTGTGTACTTTGTCTAACATTAATGACTTTGGAAAGTGCTTTTTCTATCTGTGTTGGCTGTATGATTTACAAAGCAATAATAGATAAAAACCCTCAACATTGTCCCGGAGGTGTCTGTGAGATCAAAAAAAGAGAACCCATACAGACTTTTAATCCTTTACAGGCATCTATTGCTTTTATTACTGCCATAGGACTTGTTGTAGGCATCTATCTCTTTCTTGCCAAAACAGAATCTAAAACCTTTTTCGGGGAGTTTCTTCATGAAGCCGTACTGACAAAAGCACAACTCCAAAAAGAGAAAGATGAAGCGTATCAAAGAGCATTAGAAAAAGAGTTTGGAGATGATGACGATTTCTAAACGCTTCTATTTGTAATACTTTACAACACCTTCCATCTTTGAACCCATATTTAAAAGAAGCATATCGGCAATTACAAGTGCTGCCATCGCTTCACAAACAATCGTTCCTCGAATCGCAACACATGGATCATGGCGACCTTTCAGTGCAAAATCCACCTCTTCATTCTCTGTTGTAATAGTATGTTGTTCTTGAAAAATTGATGGTGTTGGTTTGAAATAGACATTTAAAACAATATCATCGCCATTACTAATACCACCTAAAATTCCACCGGCATGATTAGACTCAAAACCATTCATACGAATTGCATCATTATTTTGCGATCCTAGAACTCTTGAAGAGAGCACACCATCACCAATCTCGACAGCTTTTACAGCATTGATCCCCATCATAGCATCTGCAAGAACACCATCAAGCTTATAATAGAGTGGCTGACCTAATCCAACAGGAACCCCTTTAATAAGCACTCGAGAGACACCACCGACAGAATCATGTCTATTTTTTGCTTCAAGAATCGCTGCTTTTTGAGCCTCTTCTACAGTAGTATCAAGGGCATAAATAATACTCTTGTTTACTCTTGAATAATCATAGGAATTGGCTTTGATACCGTGAACTTCACTTATACCACTTAAAACTTCAATACCAAGAGAGCGCAGCATTAACTTTGCAATTGCTCCTGCTGCTACACGCGCTGCCGTTTCACGTGCAGAGCTTCTCCCTCCTCCACGATAATCACGTAATCCATACTTATGAAAATATGTAAAATCAGCATGCCCGGGTCGAAAGATATCTTTTATATTGGAATAATCACGTGATTTTTGATTTGTATTATAAATAATCATAGCTATCGGTGTTCCCGTACTTTTTCCTTCAAAAACACCACTGAGTATCTCAACTTTATCCGCCTCTTTACGTGCTGTTTCAAACTCACTTTTACCCGGTTTTCTACGATCAAGCTCACTTTGAATAAAAGCCTCATCAATCTCCAAACCTGCAGGTAAACCATCTAAAATACACCCTAATGCTTTACCATGAGACTCTCCAAATGTAGAAAATCGTAATTTCATACCAAAACTATTCACTATTTTTCCTCTTTTAGTATCTCAACGGCTAATTTAGCAGCCTCTTGCTGTGCTATTTTTTTACTTTTGCCAACAGCACGTGCATACTCTTTATCTTCTATACAAACAGCTACTTCAAACTCTTTTTTATGATCAGGACCACGCGAAGCTATAACCTTATACTCTGGAGTTATGCCAAAACGTGCCTGTGTAAGTTCTTGCAGCGTTGTCTTAAAATCACGAAAAAGAGAATCAAGTGAGATCTCTTTATGATTCTCTTCAATAAGCTTAATAGCTATCTTTTGAACAGTCTCTAAACCACCTTCTAGATAGATCGCCCCCATTATTGCCTCAAAAGCATTAGAAAGAAGTGATGATTTCTCTCTCCCTCCATTATTATCTTCTGCATTGGAAAGAAATATATAATCACCCAGATCCAAAGCTCGTGCAAGTTTATCAAATCCTGTTTCATTGACAAGTGATGCTCGAATCTTAGATAATTTACCTTCATCAGAATCCCGAAATTTTCTAAAAAGATACTCACCGACAACAAGATCAAGTACTGCATCTCCTAAAAACTCCAAGCGCTCATTATCGTAGGGCTGTTTATAACTTTTATGTGTCAGCGCTTCGATAATGAGCTTTTTGTCTTGAAACTCATATCCTAATTTTTTTTCTAATTCCTCTATAGTCTTATGCATATGCTCCCCATTTATAGTAAATCCTTTGCTCTTTGTGCTGCATCACGCGCCAATTTATCACATCGTTCATTCTCAACATGTCCATCATGTCCACGAACCCAAATCGCATGAATTTTATGTGGTTTTGCCACTTCAATGTACTCTTTCCATAAATCAGGATTTTTTACCTTTTTAAAATCCCTTTTAATCCAGTTGTTCAACCACTCATTAATCCCTTTAACAACATATGAGGAGTCTGATATTATATCGACTTCACAAGGTTCTTTTAAAGCGTGAAGGCCTTGTATTACTCCCTTTAACTCCATCCTGTTGTTTGTAGTATGTGATTCATTCCCGCTCAACTCTTTTTCTTTATCACCATACCGTAAGATTGTACCATATCCACCCGGTCCTGGATTGCCAAGTGCACTTCCATCACTGAAAAGAGTTATTTTCTTCACTAAAATCCTTACTATAATCTCGACTTAAACTCCACTCCACCTGTGCAGTATCAATAGCATGACACGTACTACATCGGCTAAAAGCAAAAGGAGAAACACTTTTACACTCACTGCAGATATACTCGAAACTTAATGTCGCATTTGCTCTATTTTGAAGTTTAATTAAAATATCAAACTCAAAAACAGCACTTTTCTGACTCAATGCAACATCACCTCTCGCACTGTAAAGCTCTCGTAAAAAACTGTTTTTTGAAATTATATCCAAATTCAGATCTTTTCTATCACATCGCCATAATACTTCTGTTAAAACTTCACTTTTAGTAATATCAAGATTCTCCCAGGCTATCTGAGGGGACATTCGAAAAATATATTCAAAAATCAAATATGTTAAATGATGGTTCTGATGATAAATTGATAAAAGTTTTTCAATTTTTGTCTCACTATCCATATTGATATTATTCAGTATTTCTAATGCCTGCAAATACTCTCGTACAAGCGTAATATCTTCGTCCAGCTCATCAAGTGGTTCTAAAACGCCCAAAGCAGCTTTATAATCTCTCATATACTCATAAACCAGAAGTAGATAATGTAAAGCTTGTATTGTTCTAGGACTTGATTTTAAAATCTCCAAAAAGATCTGTCTTGATCGTTCTAAAAATCCTGCTTTAAAATAGGTTTTTCCTAAAAGAAACATTGTCTTTTTTGCATTTGCCCGATTACCAACATTGAGTATCTCATTATATATCTCTATACTTTTTTCATAATCCCCATTTTTATAATAAGAATTTGCCAAAAGAAGCCATGACTTTTCAGAGAGTTCCCCACTTGATATTAAAACCTGAAGTTCATCTTTTGAGGGCAAACTGCGAAATTGCCGTAAAAATCTATCTAAATGGCGTAAATCCTGAGAACGTTTATATCGTCCCCACCAATACGAAAAAAATGTTATCATAAAAATAATCGCAAAAAAAACAATAATCGAAAAAAGAGGATCACGAAACTCAATAAAAAACATATCCATCAGCTATACACCACTATGCCATAATCATTCTTTAAATTATAAAATGTAGAATCTACACTAATTTCCAAATCTTTAATCTTGCCAAGTTGTACAATCGAATGACGAGAAACCTGTATGCCATTTTCCTTAAAAAATTTTCGAATATTTACAAATTTTACATCTTCTACAAATTTATATTCAAACTCTCTGTGAAGCTTCATTTTATCAGTAGTAAACAGATGTTCATTAACATGCAGTTGATCCGATGCGTATTTAATTGGCAGATATCCAGAGAGATCTGTTAATATCTCTTGCACATATGCATGCTTTTTTGGAAGCGTATCTTTTTGAATAAAAACATACTTATTATTAAGCTTTAATGTTTGGGTGTTTTTCCAGTATTTATACGCAGGATTGGAGACGCCAAGTTTTGCATAAACTTCACGCCATAGCCAAAAAGAATTAAGTGTATTTGGGAGTGCTGACATATCTCTTTTTAGCTCCTTTATAATCTCTTAGAGTAGATTATATACTCTTTTTTCCTAGAGTTTTATAAAAGAGCACAAAGAATAAACAGCTCTACTGTTATAAAACTGCTGTTACAAGTTTTGTAACAACAAATCCGCCAAGAACAAGCCAAACAAACATTGCTCCGGCTGTGTAGAGTGGAGCAAGCCCAAGCCCTTTAAATTTTGAGAAGATTGTTCCCATACCAAGTGCAGTCATTGCCATTGTTAATAAAAATGTATCTATTTGATTAATAACATCTACAATTGCATGCGGAACAAGATCAAGTGAGTTAAATCCTGCCATACCGATAAAATAGACCGCGAACCATGGAATAACAAGTTTTACACCGCTAGCAATTCCACCTGTTTTTTTGGCTTGCATGGAAAGGTAGATCCCAAGAAGAATAAGCATCGGTGCAATCATAATTACACGTGTCATTTTTACAATAACAGCAGAGTTTGCCATAACCTCAGGGGCACCAGGAACAGAAGCAGGAACAGCAACAACCTGCGCTACCTCATGAATAGTACCACCAACATAAATACCAAACTGCTCTGGAGTCATATGTAAAAAACCAGTTGCCGGCTCAATAATAGTCGAGTAGAGTACTGGATATAAAAACATTGAAATCGTACCAAAAAGAACAACCATGGAAACCGCTACTGCTGTTTTATGTCCTTCTGCTTTAAGTACCGGTTCCGTTGCCAACACTGCAGCAGCACCACAAACAGAAGCACCTGATGCAGTAAGCATTGAGGTATCTCTATCCATTTTAAAAACTTTTATACCAAGATATGTACCTAAAATAAATGTTGTTGAGAGCATAATAAGTGAAACCATAAAACCACTCATACCAACTTCCATAATCTGTTGAAATGTAATTCTAAAACCATAAAAGACAATAGCAAAACGAAGAATTTTTTTCCCAGAAAAAGTAATACCTGTTCCCCACTCACTCGGAATATGATTATGCAGTGTATTTGCATAAAAAATACCTAAAACAATACCAATAACAAGTGGAGAAATTCCAAGTACTTTTACAAATGAGATTTGAGCAATTGATGTTGCCGCTGCTGCAAAAATTGCTACAAAAATGATACCATAAATGGTACCTTTTCTATTTTCTTTTGAAAATGCCATTCTTTACCTTTATTACTTAAATTTATTATTTAATAAATCTAATTATAGCAAAAAATTATTTATCTTCACTCTGAATATCTATATCTAATTTCATTCTTAATTCTCTGTTATCTTGATTAGCTACTTTTACAATATTTTTAATTTTCACTCTTTGCGCCTGTAGCCCTTTTTCTTTCACTAAATATGATACTACAGCATACGCTCTCTTCTGTGCGAGTTCTTCCATATCAGATAGAGGTATATTTTGCATTTTACTACATAATGCAATAAGTGCTTTTTGATATTCGCGTTTATATACAACTTCTTTATCTTTGTATTTTTCTTTTAGTTTTTTCTGTAGTTTTGCTAGTTTCTTATCATCTCTTAATTCGGTATAAACATTTTCGAGCATATCAATAGTAAGCGCTGTTCTGGCATTTTTTATATTTTCTTCTCCACTCTTTTTCATAATTATATGTACAAGTTTTTGAAGTCGTAATGCTTCAAGATCTTTCACCTCATCATAGGTACCACTTAGCTCTAAAATAATTTTTGGTCTTTTGTCCATCATTTTTAAAATTTTATCCAGTTTTTCACGTTCAGGAGGAGTAATATTACTTTTACCAAACTCAAAAGCAATATACTCCAATTCCTTCCCTTTTATACCCATAGCCGAGCCAAGAAATCTAAATGGTGACGTTACTGCCTTTGTAATTAAGTTGCCTAATGTTTTCCAAACAAGTGCACCATATTTAAAATCTGGTGCATTTACATCACCCTTTATCGGCATATCTATATCAATAATACCATCACTATCCTCTAGAAGTCCTATAACAAAACCAAGGGGGAGATGCTTAATATTTTTACCTTCAAGCTGACGCCCAAGTTTAATATGCTTAACCATTATATTATTTGTGGCATGAAGCTTACCATACATAATATCATACCCAAGATCAAGATAGAGTTTCCCAGCTTCTATCTCATAACCTGCAAATGTTGCACTATAACCA
>JAMOSE010000038.1 GCA_027063215.1 Sulfurimonas sp.
ATAAGTGCCAGTCTAAAGAATGTTTCATTTTTACCATATTATAAAATAATTTAATATAAATATCATACTAAGTTTAGCAAGTTCTATGGCAGATGTACCGATAATATTTCCTATTTGACAAGAACTGCAGTTTTTATACTGTTTTCCTTCATACTGCGCATAAAAGAAATAAACCATAATAAGCCCAAACATAGAAATCATAAGATAGTTTTCTATACTTTTTATTGTTAAAAGTATATTTTCATTCACAAAAAAACTAGCAAACAAGCCTAAAATTGATGTAACAAATAATAGTTTAAAGAGTTGGAGTATCCTGTCTCTTTTAAATATAGTCGGGCAACCATTATCTGTAATGGCATCGGTGCCAAATTCCAGTTTTGAGTCAAAGAGTTTTCTCTCATCATCACTGAGCCGCACACGAAAATTTGAACCAAAAACATAATCTATCTTTCTTTGAATCGTTATTGCCAACGCACCCTCAGCATCTAAAAACTGCTGTTTGCCTTCTCTATCCTCATACATTAGTTTTATTTTCTCATAACGTTTTGTTTTTGCTGAGAGTTTTGGAAAATAAGCCGTAGTCTCAACGGGCTCTACACTGCCTGCTCTTTTAATGATACGCGGATTGATTATCTCCAGATAAGAGCCATCTTCTTTTTTGATAACGATAACAGCATAAGGAGAACCTATCTGAAAAGCTGCCAATGCATTGAGGTTATTTGCTTCGATAGTGTCTTTTAAATCGTCAATCAGCTTAAAGAGGTTCTCATCGAAATGACGGATATTAGCACCAAATTCTAAACTTGGTGTTGTCGGGTATTGTACAATTTCTTTAACCATATAATTTTTCCTTTGCAATTATTATCGTATAGCGGTATTGCATTTTAAATCTCTTTTTTAATTTTTAAGCATAAAATTATGACTCACCAAGCCCAAAAACATTTGAGAGTGTATTGATATAGTTAAAATAACCAGTAATCGCTACTGCTTCTACAATTTGAACATCAGACCATCCCATTTGCTTTAATGAATCTATCTCCTCTTTTAAGATTTTATAGTTCTCTTTTCCTGACGCTTTTATACAAAAATTTAAAAGTGCTTTTTCTTTGTCATCAACATTCATTGATGCAACGCCATGAAGGATCTCTTCAATTTTTTCTTCACTTAAACCAAGCATTTTTGCAATACTTTTGTGGACATCTATGCACATCTTACAACCATTCTCTTTTGAGATAAGCAGTGCAATAGCCTCTTTTATATCATAAGAGAGGGTAGTTTCATCAAGAAGATATTTCTGAATCATCCCATCCGTAGCAAAATAGATTTTTTCATCTAATGCCAAGAGTTTAAATATCTCACCAAGTTTTCCTGTTTTTTCCAAGATAGGTCTTGCTTTATCTTGAATTGCAGGAGTCATCTCCTCAAATTCCGGTAATTTTATATGTGCCATTTTATTTTCCTTTGTGTATTGCCCTCTTACAACAGGCTCATTGCTCTTATGAAAAGTGTAAAATCACTTATCAGATAAAGAATAAACAATTTTCTTTAAAATTTGTTCTAATGATTTTTTTTCTTTTTCGTCTAGTACAGAAAAAATCTGCTTATCCCTTTGAAGAATATTAACAAAACAATCTTTGAGTACCTCTTCACCTTTTGGCTCTAGTTTCACCAGCATACTTCTTTTATCTTCTTTAGAGTGGATTCTTGAAATAAGTTTTTTGTGTTCAAGTTTTTTTAAAATTTTTGTCATACCGCCAGAAGAAAAAATTGTTGCTTCGTACAAATCTGTTGGACTCATAATGGCATCATTAAATGACAATGAAGCCAATACATCAATTTCTGAATGTGTTAGATTATAATTCGTTTGTAATGTTTGTGTATTTTGGGTAAAGATATATTTATACATCAAAGCTATAGGAATAGTTAATGAAAGCACACTTTTTTCGTCTTTAAATATATTTTCATATAAATTATCTAAATGTTCTTTTTTCATACTTGAATTATAGCATAAAAAAAGTTATATATCTTGCCAGAAAGATATATTTAAGTAAATTTGTGTTATCTTTCTGGCAAGATATTTTCAGGAGAGAAATGTGAAAATTAAATTTTTATTTTTAATACTGCCTGCATTAATGTATGCAGATAATTTAAAATCTTTACTTGAATTTGCTACTGCCAACAACAAAATAGTAAATTCAAATGTTTTAACACAAAAAGCAAAACAAAAAGATGTTGAATCATCTCAAAGTGCTTACTACCCAACGCTTGACATTGGAGGTTCCTATCAAAGGTTGGATGATGCAAGTCCATTTGCTTCTGGTACTACATATACAGGCTATGCAAAAGTTGGAGCTGATTTGTATGATGGCGGAAGAAAATCTAGTACGATCAGAAAAAACAAAGCATTATTGAATGCGTCCAAATATGATTCATCTGCGTATAAAAAAAGTTTACAACTCGATATTGTAGAAGATTATTATAATATTTTGAGTGCAAAATCAAATTTGAATGCTTTACAAGATTCAAATAAACAACTTTTAGCTGAACTCGATAGAGAAAAAAAGTTTTATATAGTCGGAACTGTTACAAAAGATGATGTGGAACGATTAAAAGCAGCATACAGCAACAATGTTTATCGTATTATTACGGTTAAATATCAGATTGCATCTTTGAAAAAACTTTTAAGCATTAAAATTGGTAAAAAGATTACAGCGATCGATACATCCTCAATACAAATTCCAAAAGAGTTACAAAAAGAGTTAAGTGATGATATTTTGGCACTTCAAGAACAAGCACACTCTCTTACTTACAGTGCTAAAACTCTTGCTTCGTCATACTATCCACAATTAAGAGTGGAAGATACATATAATGTTTATGGTTATGATGATAAACCAAAAG
>JAMOSE010000039.1 GCA_027063215.1 Sulfurimonas sp.
ATGCTAAAAATTAGTTGGGATGAGTATAAGGAGCATAAAAAATATTCTCATAGGAAAGATAACTTTATGATTCTTTTAGAGTTTATGAAACGCTTCTATAATATTACGTCCCCTGCTGAGATGTTTCATATTTTTATTGAAGATGATATTGCCTCTATGATGTTGAAAAAACGGAATATTACAGATGCTGAGGGACTAGAGAATTATCTCTTTAAACTCTGATGCATTCTAAAAATCTTGAAAAAATTGAAGCTTTTATAACGCAACATCATGTCTTGACTCTTGCTACTGCTAGAGAGGATGAGATAAGTGCCTGTTCTCTTTTTTATGCCTATGATACACAGAGTCACTCTTTTATTGTTGCTAGTTCTTTTGATACGGAGCATATTCAAAATCTATTGAAAAATGCCAACATCGCTGGAAATATTTTACTTGAAACCAGTGAAATAGGAAAGATAGAGGGTTTACAGTTTAAGGGAAAAATGCAGAGTTTAGAAGAGAATCGTTTAAAAGCACTCTATTTTAAACATTTCCCTTATGCAGTGGCACTTATTCCAAAGTTATGGCAAATAGAAGTTACATTTTTCAAATTAACAGATAATAGGCTAGGATTTGGAAAAAAATTGCTTTGGTCACAAAATTTAAAGGAAGAATAAAAATGATTAAAAAAGAGATACTTGTAATAGGTGGTGGACCTTCTGCTATGGTAGTAGCGGGCGGATGTAGAATGTTTTATCCAAACAAAAGTGTGAGTATTATTAAAAAAGATACAGACTCTATGGTTCCTTGTGGAATTCCTTATGTTTTTGGAAACTTGTTAGCCTCAGTTGAGGATGATATGATTCCCTGTGGTGATATGGCTGCAAAGATGGGAACAGAGCTCATTTATGACAAAGCTTTAAAAATTGATGGTGAAGCGAAAACGCTTACGTGTAAAAGTGGTGAAGTTTACAGTTATGAAAAACTCATTATTGCAACAGGATCAACACCAAAAGTGCCAAAAAAGATAAAAAATTATGATGCAAAAGGTGTTTTTCAAGTTCCTAAATCTCCAGATTATATTAGAAAAATGCAGAGTGCACTTGCTGATGTTCAAGAGGTCATTATTGTTGGAACCGGCTTTATCGGTGTTGAAGTAGCAGATGAGTTACAAAGTGCCGGAAAAAAAGTGACACTTATTGGTCCAAGACTTTTAAAAAGTTCTTTTGATGAAGAGGTTTCCGTGTATATGGAGAAGATCATTGATAAAAATGGTGTAAAACTTTTAAAAGGTGAACGGGTTACTGAGATAGTGATAAAAAAGGGACGTGCTTATGGTGTAAAACTCAAAAGTGATACAGTTATCAAAGCAGATGCCATTATTTTAGCAACGGGATATGCTCCAAATATAGATGTAGCACAAGAGAGTGGTATTCATATAGGAGAGTTTGGTGCTATTCGTGTGGATGAGTATATGCGAACAAATATAACTGATATTTTTGCTATTGGGGATTGCGCAGAAAAAAGAGACTTTATTACACGAAGAGTCAGCCCTGTAATGCTTGCCTCTACTGCAACTGCTGAGGCAAGAGTAGCTGCTGCAAATCTTTTTAGTATCAATCTTGTAAAATCATTCAAAGGGACTATTGGAATTTTTTCAACGGTTATGAATGATCAAGCTTTTGGTTCTGCAGGAGTAACTGAATCACAAGCGAAAAAAGAGGGTATAGAGTATATCTCTACTGTTGTAAAAGTAGCTGGAAAACATCCTGCAGTTCTGCCAAATACGCAAGAACAGGTTATTAAGCTTATTGCAACCAAAAAAGGTGGTGTTGTCATTGGTGCACAGCTTGTCGGTGGACTTGATGCCGGTGAGATGATCAATATGTTGGGAGCTATTATAGAGAGTAGATATACTATTTTTGATCTTATAGGTCTGCAGGTTGCAACACACCCATTACTTACTTCTGCACCAACAACATATCCTGTTATGCAGGCAGCTCAGATGTTAGTAGCTCAATTTTTTAAAGAGTAGAAAGTGTAAAGATCAGGAAGTTTGCTTTTCTTGAAATAAAGAACACGCTACACCGGAGCTTTTAAAGACTACCATAGAGGGAATGAGTGCTGATTTAAAGCCATATGCTTTGCAACCATGTGGCCGATTTTGTTCCCATGTTACATAGTAGTATTTACAGCGTCTGCAGTTGATTCTTTTTTTCATAAATCGAAGTTTATCATATTTAGATAAAATATAAAAATTAAAACTCCAAGGGAAAATATGAACAGTAAAATTTTATTGATGTTACAACTCCAAAACCAACTTAACAATGCGACAAACGGAGAAGATTGGACAAAAGGGATTACAAAAAACAACAAAGAGATCAATTGGAGACGTTGTATCTATATGGAATCAGCAGAGATGGTAGACTCTTTTCCTTGGAAACACTGGAAAAATATAGAAGTAGCGCCTGACTGGGATAATCTTCAGATTGAAGTTGTTGATGTATGGCACTTTATTATGAGTCTTGCCATTGAACAGTATACGCAAAATATGCGTGGTGGAATAGAGGATATTGCTCTTAATATCTCAGAAATACCATCATTTAAATCACTAGAGAATAGCCTTGAGCATTCTTTTGGGGATCAAAAGAGTGTTTTGGCAAAAGTAGAAGATATTATGCGTACTGTACTTGCAAAAGAGGGCGTTGATCTTGATACGTTGCTTGATGACTTTTTTGCGTTGGTATTGATGAGCGGGTTAAACCTTGAAACGCTTTATCGTCTCTATGTCGGTAAAAATATTTTAAACCAGTTCCGTCAGGATCATGGTTATAAAGATGGATCATATATTAAAGTATGGGATGGCAAAGAGGATAATGTAGTAATGAAAAGGATTTGGGAAGAAAATGATGAACTCACACCTGAAAAACTTTACCGTGAGTTAACAAAACACTACCTTGCCTTAACAAAGAGTGTGTAATTGCAAAAGGTTTTGGAGCTTAGGGATGTAACGTTTGGATATACAACACGGAGTTTACTCTTTGAAAATCTCTCAATATCTTTAAAAAAAGGCGAATTAAAAGCTATAGTCGGGGAGAGTGGTGCAGGAAAAAGTACTATTTTTGAACTTATACTTGGTAATTTAAAACCATTGAAAGGGGAGATAAAAACTGAAAAAATTTCTGAAATTTTTCAAGATCCTTATAGCTCTTTTCATCCAAGTTATACAGTAATGAATCAAATAGAAGATGTTGCATCTCTTCAAGATTTAGATTCTTATCTTCACACTCTAAATCTTCATAAAAAGCTACTGTATAAATTACCGCATGAACTTTCCGGAGGACAATTACAAAGAGCTTCGATATTACGTGCAATGCTTATGAAGCCGGATATTCTTCTTTTAGATGAACCGACATCAGCACTTGATAATATAGTACAACTGGATGTTATGC
Source organism: Sulfurimonas sp. (assembly GCA_027063215.1). Lineage (GTDB taxonomy): Bacteria > Campylobacterota > Campylobacteria > Campylobacterales > Sulfurimonadaceae > Sulfurimonas. Next base: position 3,432 of record JAMOSE010000039.1, read on the forward strand.
AAATGTTAATGAAACATCTTGATACTATGGGAATGCTTTTAATTACACATGATATGGATTTGGCAAAATGGTGTGCTGATGAAATTATAGAGATTTAATTGTTATTAAATAAGATTTTAGTATTATAGTTATAATAAGTAGAGGAAAATAAATGTATAAAATTTTAATCGTAGAAGATAATGCAGATAATTTAGCTGTTTTAGAAGCATTTTTAGAAGATGAGTATGAACTTGTCAATGCAGAGGACGGGAAAAAAGGTTTAGATTTGGCTTTGTCTCAAAAGCCAGATCTGATTCTTTTGGATATTTCTTTGCCTGAAATGGATGGAACAGAGGTTCTTGCACAAATTAGAAAAATAGATGAAATTAAGGATACTCCTGTTATTGCATTAACAGCACATGCTATGCTTGGAGATAAAGAGAAGTTTCTTGAACTTGGTTTTAATGCATATGTTTCTAAACCGATTATAGATGATGAAACATTGCTTGAACTGATAGAAACATTGATCAAAAAGGATTAAAGATGGATTTTACAAAACCAATACCAATAGCTGATAATATATACTGGGTAGGAATGTTATTGGAAAATGACCCCTTTCAGTGTCTTCCATATTTTATAGAAAATGGGGATGAGTCTATTTTAATAGATCCTGGTTCAATGCTTGAGTTTGAAGATGTAATGCAGAAAGTTTCACAGGTAACAGATATAAAAAATATAAAATATATTGTTCTTCATCATCAAGACCCTGACTTGTGTGCAGCTGTTCCTGAGATAGAAAAACGCATTGATCGTAAAGATTTAAAAATTATTACACACAGTCGTATGACTGTTCTTATAAAACATTATCAGGTTACTTCTCAATATTATGAAATAGATAAAAATGATTTGAAGATCTCTTTTAAAAGCGGTTTGAAATTACAATTTTTAACAACTCCGTATTGTCATTCGCCAGGTGCTTTTGTGACATATGAACCAAAATCAAAAGTTCTTTTTTCGAGCGATATATTTGGCGGACTTGAAGAATCTTGGGATTTTTATGCAAAAGAGGATTATTTTCAACAGGCAAAAGCTTTTCATAGTACCTATATGCCTAGTAAAGATATCTTTAATTATGCTTTGAGAAAGATCGAGCAGTTGGATATCAATCTTATTGCGCCACAACATGGCTCTATTATTGAGAGAAGGTATGTTTATAATCTTATTGAGGATATGAAGAATCTTGAATGTGGTTTGTATATTGATAACAAATATAATAATGAGTTGATAGATACGATCGCCAAGTTAGAACAAAAGGAAGAGGAGTTACGTGAGTATAAAGATCATCTTGAACAAAAAGTAAAGTCCAAAACATATGCATTGGAAGAAACCAATTCAAAACTTCAGGCAGAACAGTCAAAACTTCATAAGTTTAACAAATATCTAAGTGAACTCAATTCAGTCGATGTCAGTTCCTTAGCCAACAATGCAATTAAACAGATTTTAGATATTACAGATTCTCAGGTTGGTATTTTTTATATTAGTGACAAGAATCACAACTTAAAAGTTTTAGCAGAGTATTCAGTTGATGAAAATCTTTTGAATGAAAAATCTTTTGATATTTCTTCTGATGGAATTGTTAAAAAAGCGTATGATCGTGGTGAGTGGGTCTATATTAACGGAATGAGTGAGGATATTTCTATAGAGATTGATTTAGGTTTGTATAAAGCAAAATTACAGCATATAAAAGTTATTCCGTTGATTTTTCAAAAGAAAAAAATTGGTGTTATTTTGATAGCTTCTGTCTCTTCTGCGATGTTTGATGAAAGTTATCTAAAGGCTTATATTACATCACTGGTTCAATCACTCAGTAATGCAATGTCCTATGTGGAGATACAAAAAAGTTCTATTGCTCTTCAAACTGCAAATATGGAGTTAGAAGAATCAAATCGATTAAAATCAGAGTTTTTGGCAAATATGTCTCATGAATTAAGAACACCTTTAAACTCTATTATAGGATTTTCAAATATTTTGCAAAAAAACAAAAAAGGAAATCTTTTAGAAAAACAACTTTCCCAATTAGAAAAAATAAATCGCAATGGGATGAATTTATTAGATTTGATCAACAATATTTTAGATTTAAGCAAAATAGAATCTGGGAAAATGGAACTTGATATTAACAAAATAGATTTAGTAAGTGTTGTAAGCACAACTTTAGAGTTAATTATGCCACAAGCGTTAAATGGAAAGAAAAAACTACTCTTTCATAATCAACTTTCCAAAAATATTTACTATTATGAAACTGATGAACAGAAATTTAAACAGATAATTGTTAATCTTGTCTCAAATGCTATTAAATTTGTTGAACCTGCAACAGGTAAAATTGATGTTACGCTTACTGAAGATGAACAGATGATTAGGGTCTTGGTTTCTGACAATGGTATAGGAATAGCTGAAGATAAAATTGATTATATTTTTGGTGCATTTCAGCAGAGTGATGGAAGTACTACTCGAAAATATGGTGGTAC
>JAMOSE010000040.1 GCA_027063215.1 Sulfurimonas sp.
TAATTCGTAAATATTTTAAAGAAGATAAAAAGATATCATCTGCACTTATAGTGGATGATGAACCAGATGTTCGAGAACTGCTTCGTAATTATATACAAGATGATATAGAGATTATAAAAGAGGCTGTAGATGGTAAAATGGCTTTAAATATTATAGAAGATGGTTTTATCCCTGATATCATTTATCTTGATTTAATGATGCCAAATTTAAGTGGTTTTGACTTTTTAGAGCTTACAAAAACAAATAGAAAACTTAAAAAGACACATATAGTTGTTGTAACCGCAAAAGAGTTAACAAAGGAAGATAAAGAGATTTTAAATGGAGCAAATGTCAGCGTTATTAAAAAAGGTTCCAATATAGAATCAATAATAAAAGATTTTGCAAAGGGAAATTATGAGTGATTTATTTAACTCCAATATTTTAGTAGTTGATGATAATGAAGATAATTTAGAGTTAATTGAAGATTTTTTAGAAGATGAAGGGTATGAAAATATTATTTGTGTTTTAGGCGCAAGAGAAGCTTATGATGTTTTAGCAAAGGAGAATATAGATCTTATTATTTTAGATATCATGATGCCGGATATAGACGGCTTAAAGGCTTGTGCATATATTAAATCCCAACAAGAGTATAGAGACATTCCTATTATAATAGCAACTGCAAAAGTAGATTTAGAAACGTTGAAAGCCGGATTTGCTGCAGGTGCAAGTGATTATGTGCGAAAACCTATAACCAATGAAATTGAATTATTAGCGAGGGTGAAAAATGCTTTAACTATAAAGTCTCAACTAGATTATATAAAACGTAGTAATGCCTCTTTAGATAAAAGAGTACAAGAAGAGATAGAGAAAAATCGTAAAAAAGATTTTCTTATGCAAGAACAGACAAAATTAGCAGCTATGGGTGAGATGGTTGGGAGCATAGCGCATCAATGGAGACAGCCTTTAAATGCACTCAGTATTAATCTTCAAAATCTTAAATATGATTTTGAAGATGGTTTAATAGATGCAAATTTTTTAGATGATTTTATAAAAAACAATAAAATGATAATCGATTTTATGTCAAATACAATTGATGACTTTAGAAATTTCTTTCGTATAGATAAGGAAAAAACAGATTTTTCAGCATTAGAAGCTATTCATTATGTGTTAAATATTCATAACTCTGTGTTGAAAAAGTATAATATTGATAGTAGCGTTACAGGTGAAGATTTTATTATTCATGGTTTTAAAAATGAGTTTTTACAAGTCATTTTAAATATTTTTAATAATGCCAAAGATGCTTTCTTGCAAAATAATATTGAGAATAAAAAGATAATGATTCACATAGAAAAGCATACAATTACTATAGAAGATAATGCCGGTGGGATAGATGATAAAATTTTAGATAGAATTTTTGAGCCATATTTTACTACAAAAGAGCAAGGAAAAGGTATTGGGATGGGACTTTATATGTCAAAAATGATTATTGAAAATAATATGAATGGAATTTTAGAGGTCAAAAATGTTAATAATGGCGCATTATTTAAAATAGTATTCGATGAAAAGTCCTAAGGAATCAAAATTAAATAAAACCGCGATTCCTAAGTATAGATTTTTTTGAAAAGCATAATTGCCAAGAGCGTAGCCGAGAGAGTCAGTGCTACATTTAAAAAGATATTGAGTGCAACTTTTGTGATTTCTCCATCTTGAAGCATAGTGATATTTTCAAGGGAGAATGTTGAAAAAGTTGTTAGTGCTCCTAAAAATCCGGTAATTACAAAAGCTTTATATTCCGGTTCTACACTTTGGGCAAAAAACATTGCCGCAAAACCAATAATAAAACTTCCCAATACATTCACTGTTAAAGTACCAATAGGGAAAAAGGTATCAAATGCTTTTTGTGTATTTGTTGCAATAAGATAACGAGAAATAGCACCAAAAAAACCGCCAGCACCGATAAAGAGCAAAAGTGTTAGATTCATTGTAAACGATCTTGTGTAAAGTTTTCATGTTTATATCGAATAACTTCAGTCTCTGTTAAAGTGATAAGTCCGTTATCAAGCATAGGATCAATATGATCGATAAAGTCAGTGATTTTTTCTGCATCATCAATGATTTCAATTACCAAAGGTAACTCCTGTGCAAGTGCCCATACATTAAAACTTCTAAGTTCTGAAAAAGCACCGATACCGGCTATACCTTTATAGACTGTAGCACCAGCGAGTTTTTTCTCTTTGACTTGTTTTAAGATCGCTTCCCAGAGAGGTTCGTCTTCATATTTGTCTAATGTATCAATATAGATTTTTAAAACTTTTTTTTGTCCCAAATACCGTTTCATTGCTCTTTGCCTTTTACTTCTTGATCATAGACTTCTTGCATCGTCTCTCGTAAATTATTAAGCCAGTCAGGATCATTTTTATCCGCTATAAAGCTCTCTAAAAATATAACCTTAATCGTTCCAGGAGAGTAGTAAAAACGCTTTATATCATAATACTTTGCAGTCTCTATAAGGACTACAGGCTGGACACGCAGTTGAAATTTATCTGCAACTACTTTCGCGCCATTTTTAAATGGAAGCATTCTTCCATTTCGTGATCGCGTACCTTCTGGAAACATGGTAATAACACGACCTTTGTTGAGTCTGTCTTTTGCATTTTTAAGCAATCTGATAAGAGAAGTTTTGCTTTTTCTCTCAATAGGAATATCTTCTGGCATACTCATTGCCAGTCCAAAAAAAGGAACATCAAAAAGCTCTTTTTTTGCTACCCATGCGAGATCTTTTTTAGAGACAGTCTCCATAACACCGATATCCAAATCACTTTGATGATTGATTAAAAACATCTGGGTTGCAGGATCTTCAGAACCTTTGACATCTGTAGAAAAAAAGATAGTAATTCGAACATACCATGCTGCGATTTTGCGAGCATAGGGACGTGGCACCATTGGGTAGAGCACTATCATTATGATAAGAGAGATAAAGATATTGACAGTTGCAAAAAACCAGTTAATATGTGCAAGTATCTTCATTTTTTACCCATCCTATCTTTTCATTTTGCAGTTTTACTTTTGTAAAACTTGTAACACTTCCCTCTTTTGGCAAGTGTAACTCTTTTTGTGTTGTTTCAAAAATCGTACCATTGCTAACAGGGAGAAGATATATATTTGAGCCTTTTTTTATACATACATCTTGTTCTGGCATATTGAGATAAATAATATATCCAAGCGGAATAAGTGTAAATATCAGGTAAATATACTTTTTTTGAATAAAAACAAAGAGTAAAATAACAGCTATTATTCCTATGGCTATGTAGGTCTTTAACATATCGTGAGACTGATCACGAGGTTTGAGATCACTTTGTGTACTTACACTGTCATCATCAACAACTATAGGTATATTTATAAGATCATATTTGTTGTTTAAGAGATTAAAGTATGAAAAAGTAAAATTTTCAATTCGTTTGTCAATGACAACATAGTAGATAATTTTTGCAGATCTATAGTAACCTTTAAAGGACTCTCTTCCCTGTTTATAGACATTTTGAAAATGCATTGCTTTGAGGTTTGCATTTTTTGCAGTTGCAATAAAGACAATGATATTATGAGATTTATCATAACTTGTTGTTTTATACTCCTGAAGTTTCATGGAGTTTGCAATGACATTCGAGAAGTTCTTTTTTGGATTAAGGACAATTACATTAAGTTTTTCACCTTTTAGGTATGTTGGTGCATACTGTTTGTTCGCAATAAGTGAAACTTTGATATCTGGAAGTTTTGCATACTTCTTTGTTACAAGAATGTTAAATGTATCGTAAAAGAATTTCCCTTTTTTCTTGCGAAGTGGTGTTGTATTTAAAATTGATAAGCCCGGATGATGAGAAAAACTATACTGAATCTTTTTAAAATTTCTCACTACTGGGAGTGTTTTGAGTGTTATGGTAAAAATCTCACCTTTTATTACCCTCTCAGGTGTCTTGTCATATGTAACATATAAAACCTTCTGTGCAAAGAGTGTTGCAGTAAAGATGAGAGTAAGAAAAAGTAGCTTGATCACGACTCAAAAAATCCTTCAAGCATTGCAATACCGTCAGCACTTCCTAGTACGGCTTCCATAGCACGTTCAGGGTGTGGCATAAGTCCAAATACATTTTTTTCTTTGTTACATACTCCGGCAATAGACGCTACTGAGCCATTTGGATTTTGGATATTACCAGCTGCATCTGTGTAGCGAAGAAGAATTTGACCGTTGGCTTCAAGATCTTTGAGACCTGCTTCATCTATATAGTAGTTTCCGTCATGGTGCGCAATTGGAATATTTACTACAGCACCCTTAGAGAGTTTTTTCAAGAAAATATTGTCATTGTTTTCAACTTTTAAGTGGTGGTGTTTAGAGATAAAATGGAGCCCTTCATTGCGCTTGAGAGCACCTGGAAGAAGACGTGCTTCTGTAAGAACCTGAAAACCGTTACAAATCCCTAAAACTTTTCCGCCTTTTTCTGCATAGGCAGTAACAGCTTTCATAACAGGAGAAAATTTTGCAATCGCACCACTTCTTAGATAGTCTCCATAAGAGAATCCTCCCGCAACGACTAAAAGGTCAGTATCACTAGCAATTGATTCTGATTTATGCCAGATGATCTCAGTATCGGCTCCTAATTTTTTAAAAGCATACTCTGTATCATATTCGCAGTTTGTTCCTGGAAATTGAAGAATTGAAACTTTCATTATACAAGCTCTATATTATAGTCTTCAATCACTGTGTTTGCTAAAAGCTCTTCGCACATAGTTGTAACATCAGCCATCGCTTTTTCTTTGTCCTGCGTATCAAGTTGCAGTACAATTTGTTTTCCGACACGAACATCTTTTACATCATCAAAGTGTAAAGAATCAAGTGCATGATGCACTGCTTTTCCTTGAGAATCCAAAACACCTGCTTTTAAAAATACGTTTACTATTGCTTTCATTATTACTTCCCTAAAATTCTATTTAAAACTTGCTCATAAGCTACTGTAAGACCACCAAGACCTTGACGAAATCTATCTTTATCCATCTTTTCACCACTCTCTATATCCCAAAAACGACAGTTATCAGGAGAGATCTCATCGATCAGAATAATATTACCTTCTTTGTCTTTTCCAAACTCAAGTTTAAAGTCAACAAGGTTTAACCCTTTGTCTGCAAAATATGGTTTTAAAATATCATTGACCTGACGAGCCATTCTTCGAAGTTTGTCTAGCTCATCTTGAAAATCTACAAGACCTAAGATAAGCGCATGTTGATCATTGAGTTTTGGATCCCCTAAATCATCATTTTTATAGTCAAACTCAACAAGCGTAAATGGAAGTACTTTCCCATCTTCAATACCTAGATTGCGTGAAAGTGAACCCGTTGCTATATTTCTTACAATCACTTCTATCAAAATAACATCAGCTTTTTTATGGAGCATATGGTTATCATCCAACATTTTTACAAAGTGTGTCGGAATACCTTTTGCATCAAGCAGTTTAAAAAGCTCAGTTGAGATTTTATTGTTGAGTGCACCTTTGCCTGCTTCACTTGATTTCTTCTCGCCATTGAATGCTGTCAAGTCATCTTTAAATTCTGAAATAACTAAATTTTCATCATCAGTTGACCAGATTTTTTTTGCTTTACCTTCGTAGAGTAACTCTCTCTTTTCCATAGATTTTTTATCCTTTTGTAATGATAAGAGCTTTGATAATATCAACACCCTCTTTTAGTTGAACATCTTTTTGTAACATTTTTGGCGTAATTATATCTTTTTTATCTTTTTTATCTTCTTTAGTCTTTGATTTTTTTCCATCAACTTTTTCAAGTTCTTTTTGAAGATGCTGTTTAAGGTCTGCTTCTTTAATGGCAAACTCATTTTCAAATGTCTTTAATTCACCAGGAAGTACTTTAATGTCAGGAGTTACACCAAGGGCTTGAATGGTTCTTCCACTTGGTAAATAGTAACGGGCAATTGTCAGTTTGATAGCTTCTTTTTTTGTAATAGGCAGAACAACCTGAACACTTCCTTTTCCAAAAGTCTTTTCTCCAACAAGGACTGCACGTTTGTGATCCTGCAGAGCTCCACTTACGATCTCACTTGCACTTGCACTTCCTCCGTTTATAAGGACTACAACCGGAACATCGGTAATAGTGTTACTGATATGTGCAGAGTACTCTTTTGTCTCAACTTTACGTCTTCCTTTTTGTGAAACAATTACCCCTTTGTTTACGAAAAGATCCACAAGTCCAACAGCCTGATCCAAAAGACCACCCGGATTGTTTCTTAAATCAAGAATAATTCCTTTTGTTGTTGTTTTTTTCTTTTTGATAGCTTTTTTAACATCATGTACTACTTTTTTATCAAAACTAGAGACTCTGATATAGAGGATATCTTTGCCCACACTTTTTGTATGCACAGACTCTATTTTAATGATATCTCTTACTATATGTACAGAGAGTGGTTTGTTTTCGCCTTTACGTACGATAGTAAGGTCAATAGGCGTACCGACTTTTCCGCGCATAAGAGATACTGCTTCATCAATTGTCATCCCAAGTGTTGATTTGTTATTGATCTTTAAGATGATATCTCCGGCTTTGAGACCTGCTTTGTCTGCCGGTGTTCCATCAATTGGAGAGATAACAGTGAGTGCTCCATCTCTCATGCCAACTGTAATTCCAAGACCGCCAAATTCTCCGTTTGTCTGGACTTGAAGATGTTTGTAATCTTCTTCAGTCAGATAGTTGGAGTGTGCATCAAGATTTTCCATCATTCCTTTGAGTGCTTTGTCAATAAGTTCTTCTATAGTGACCTTATCTACATCATACTCTTCAACGATTCCTAAAACTTTTGTAAACTTTGAAAGGGCTTCAAGTCGTGATGTCTCTGTACTTGCTTTTTTTGATGTTGCATCTTTTGCAAAAAGTGTTGAAGAGAGAACAAAGCTAAGAGAAAGTGCTACGGAAAAAAATCCTAAAGTAATAAACTTTTTATTTTTCATATTGGGTAAACCTGTTGTTTTTATTTTAAGAAGAAATTATACCTTTTGTTTTTAAACGTTTGGAAGTTTAGGAAAAATAAATACTGAATTTATTTTATTTCATTATAATGCTAAAAAAATTTATGCAGGATAGAATATGAGTAACATTAAAGAATATTTGACAAATGATCATCGAAGGTGTGATGATGTTTTTGCAAAGATGGAAGACAAAGCAAATAATAAACTTTCTGATGCCAAAGAGTTGACACTGGAATTTATTGCAGATATGGAGAGACATTTTCAGCGTGAAGAGCGTATTGTGTTTCCTGAATTTGAGACAAAAACAGGTATGATAAACGGACCGACGGAAATGATGCGTCAGGAACATTCTCAAATGAGAAATCTTATGCAGCAACTTCTTGGTGCAATAGAAAATGATGATAAAGATAAGTTTTTTGGGCTTTCTGAAACATTGATGATTTTGTTGCAACAGCACAATATGAAAGAAGAGCAGATGCTCTATACCATGGCACAACAACATTTAAGTGCAGAAGCTCAAAGAATTGTAGAGATGATGGACTCTCTTGTAGTAGAGTAGGGGAAAAGTTTGGATTTTAACGGCTTATCAATTGATCAGGCACCGCCAATCTCAGGGCCGCTTCGTTTTTTTATAACAGCGCCTCTCTTTGGAATAATGGCTGGGGTAATGCTTCTTTTTAGTGATTCTGCATCACTGATGAGTCGCTACTCTATGGATGCTATTGTCATTGTCCATCTTATTACCATTGGACTGTTTGGTTTTATTATGCTTGGCGCTTTAACGCAGATGTTATCGGTTTTAGCAGGTGCAAACATTCCAAAAGTAAAATTGATTTCATCTCTTTCTCATCTTTTTTTACTTGTTGGTTTAGTATTTATGGTTTTTGGATTACAAGAGAGCAATTCGATAGCACTTGAATTTGCTTCACTGTTTTTAGGAAGTGGTTTTTTATGTTTAATTCTTCCTATGTTGTATGCAATTAGCAGAGTGCAGCATTTTACAGCAAGTGTTAAGGGAATGCGTGTAAGTTTACTCTTTGCATTGATGATCGTACTTATGGGTGTTTATCTTCTTTATGGCTACTCTCAAAATAATATTACGGAGCTACACGCTATTGTTGCCAATATTCATAGTGTATGGGCTGTATTTGGTTTTGCGGGAGTTCTTATTATTGGTGTTGCTTTTCAGGTACTTCCTATGTTTTATGTGGCTCCACGATTTAAACAGTTTTGTAAAAAAAGAGTAGTTTTACTGATTTCAACAGGACTTTTTATCTGGATGTTTTTGAGTTTGTATGCAGAGGAATATGCTCTTTATGCAAAACTTTGGATAGTAACATTTTTTTGGGCTTTTGCTACAACAGTATGGATAAAATTCAATAAACGAAAACGTCCGATTTCTGATGTGACGGTATGGTATTGGAGAGCTGCAAGTATCTTTTTGACTTTGGGATCTTTTCTGTGGATTTTTGATGAATTTTTTAAGCATCAGTATATTGTAATGGTAGGAATTTTAATAGGAGGCGGTTTTATTCTTTCCATAATGCTTGGAATGCTTTATAAAATTGTTCCTTTTTTGGTATGGTTTCACCTAAATGCTGAGGGCTATATGACAATTCCTACAATGAATGAGATGATAAATAAAAATCTCTCTCGTGCGCAGTTTGTTCTTTTTATTGCTGCACTTATAGGTTTTGTGTTTGCCTTTTATATGCCAATGGTGCTTTTTCCTTCGGCTGTTGCATTTATAGTAAGTATGATGCTTTTAGAGTATAATGTCTTAGCACCTGTTTGGATATATATACAAACAAAAAAGAGAAAACCGGACTTTGATATGAGTTCGTTTAGTATGACAAATTAAAGAGAGTAAAAAGATGAAAAATGTAGTGCTTATAGGATTTATGGGTGTAGGAAAAGGGAGTGTTGCCCGTGAAGTAATAAAACACTCCGATTATATTGCTATAGATACAGATGACCTTATAGAGAGTATGGAAAATCGTAAAATTAAAGCAATTTTTGTAGATGAAGGTGAGAAGTATTTTAGAAAACTGGAAAAAAGAGTTGCGCAATGGTTGGAATCAAGTGTGCAAAATACCTTGGTTTCTACCGGTGGTGGTTTTTATAAGCAGGAAAATTTAAAAAAAATAGGTACAATAGTACTTCTGGATTCTCCTTTTGATGCTATTATTAAGCGAATAAAAGAGCACCCAAATGCAGCTAAAAAGTTGAAAAAACGACCATTGTTGGCGGACTTGAAAGCTGCAAAAAAGCTCTATGACGAGCGTCGTCCTGAGTATCTTAAAGTAGCAGATATTGTTATTGATGTCACAGATAAGAGTGCAAAAGAGTGCTCAAAAGAATTATTAAAAAAGGTAAAAAAACATGTTTAAAAAAATCGTATTGACTCTTCTTTTAGGAGTAACACTTTTTGGTGCCGAAGTTCATTGGGCAAAAGATTATAAGAGTGGTATCACACAGGCTGTAAAAGAGCAAAAACCGGTTTTGTTTATTATCTCTCGTGATACTTGTAAATATTGTGTCATTCTTGATAATACAACTTTAAAAAATGATGCAGTTGTCAAAGAGTTAAATAAAAACTTTATAGCAATTCGTTCATGGACAAATGAAGGGGATTATATTCCAAGAGATATTGCGCAAAATACTCCGGGACTTCCAGGTATCTGGTTCTTATACTCTGATGGTACACCAATGTTTCAACCACTTTTAGGGTATGTAAAATCAAAAGACTTTTTAAATGCTTTGCATGTTGTAAAAGAAGAGTTTGATAAAAACAGTATGAAGGTGAAAAGATAATGATATTTGTACAATCAACAGACAGTGATTTTCAAGAGAAGTTTGAAGAACTTCTTGGCCGTGGAAAGATGGATATAGCTCATGTTTCAGGCATTGTCGGTGGTATAATTGATGAGATCAAACAAGATAAAAACAAGGCACTTTTTGCGCATATTGCAAAGTTTGACAACTGGACACCGCAGAGTGATGCGGATCTTAAGATCTCTCAAGACTCTATGCAAAAAGCGTATGAAAATCTTGATGAGAAGTTAAAGTCGGCACTCCATATGGCATATGATCGAATTAAAACATACCATGAAAAGCAAAAACCAAAGTCATGGTTTGATACAGAGGCAAATGGAACAATTCTTGGTCAAAAAGTAACACCAGTTGATAGTGCAGGTCTTTACATTCCAGGAGGAAAAGCAGCCTATCCATCGTCACTTTTAATGAATGTGATTCCTGCACAGGTTGCAGGCGTTGAAAATATAGTCGTCTGTACGCCTACTCCGGACAATGAACCAAATGAGCTTCTTTTGGCAGCATGTCATTTGTGTGGTGTGGATCAGGTTTATAAAGTAGGTGGTGCTTCGGCAATTGCTGCTATGGCATATGGAACACAAAATATTCCTAAAGTTGATGTTATTACAGGTCCGGGAAATATCTTTGTAGCAACAGCGAAAAAGATGGTTTTTGGTGATGTTAATATTGATATGATCGCAGGTCCGAGTGAGATCGGTGTACTTGCAGATGAGAGTGCAAACCCTCATCACATGGCAATCGATCTGCTTTCTCAGGCAGAACATGATGAGATGGCAAGTTCTATCTTGATAACACCATCACAAAAATTGGCTGATGAGGTGAAAGTAGAGATTGAGAATTGGTTGCAAAAACTACCACGTCAAGAGATTGCCAGAAAGTCTATTGAAGAGCGTGGAGCAATTATTGTCACGCAAGATATGGATGAAGCTGTAAAACTGATGAATGAGATAGCACC
>JAMOSE010000041.1 GCA_027063215.1 Sulfurimonas sp.
TCAGGCTCCCAGACAACTTCAACATCAACATCTTTTACATTTGGCAGTTTTTCAACAGCCTCTTTTACCCATTGTAAAATCATCTGATGTAAAGGACAAGCACGAGTAGAGAGAGTCATAGTAACTTTTACATTCCCCTCATCATCACTGCTAGCATCATAAATTAAACCCATTTCTACAAGATTAAAACCAACTTCTGGATCAATTACAGTTGAAATTGCCTTAAATATTTCCTCTTTTGTATACATAGCCATATATATCCTTTTATTTAAAATTTATCATATAAAGCATACTTCTTACAAATGCAAGTGCACCAAAAAACAAAAAAGTTGCACCACTATGTAAAAGAGTATCACTCTTTGTTAAAATTGCTATTGCAACAACAATCACACCTACAGCTGAAAATATAAACTGTGCCTGTGAACTTTTATAAGGTACCATATCTGCAAGCATAGGAATTTTTTGCTTTCCAACCAATGGAGAAAATCTCTCAAACCAAACTAAAAACGGAATAATTTTATAGATATGTCCAGTAATTAAAAAGCCAAAAAAGCCAAAGAAAAAGACCCATGCACTCGCTAACATTATTTGCTCTTTTTGCAACACAAAGTATAAAAATGCTAAAAAAAGTGCAACTAACATTGAAATATACGAAAACATCATTGATATCGCATAAACATCATTCTCTTTTCTTGGTCGTGTTTTATAGATTATATAAATTATATAAAAATAAAACGGTAAAGATCCAAAAGATAAGATATACCCTAAATTTTCTAAAGCACTACTATTAAAAAATGTAGATAAAACAACACTTACAACACCTGCACTCATCATTGAGATAGAGATACGAAGCGGTACAAGTGAAAAACTGTGAGAGAGTGTAAACATTGGAACAAGTACAATGGAAAGACCCATAATAGTCACACCGATATAACCACCGACAACAGAATAAACATGAGCACGCAACATTTGAGAGATATCAATAGATATAGTCCCTGCATACGAAAGTGCCATTAATAATCCAAAAATAATCCCAAAAAATAAAAATGTATTTGAAATTAAAACGCTACTCATAACTAGATTAAATTTCTTCACTTTCTTAATCGTTAAAAATATCTCTCCAACGAAAATCATCATACTGATAAGAACAATTATGCCACCATAAGGCAGTAGTGCCGCTGAATATAAAAACCCAAAAACCATTAGGAGCGTTCCTATAAGCAATAGTGGCCAAATAGCATAAAAAAGTTCTACTCCAAAGTGCCCTACTTCAAGTACAACAGGAACAAGTTGTGCCATAGCACCAAATATAGTCATCATAACAAAGCCCAATAAAAAAAGATGGACAAAACTAATAACATTCGGAGATGTAAAAACCAAATCTTGTGTTTGAAATAAAAAAATACTTAATGTTGAAAGAGTGTAAAACAGACTCCCCAAAATAAAAAAGGGAGCTATTAATTTAAACGGGGGTGCAAAATCTTGCGAAATGCTATTCATTGTACATTCTTATCCGTGGCAAGAAGTTTGTGCAAGATCACTCTCTTCATCAGCATCAACACTTCTAAATACAATTTGTACTAAACCATCAGGTAAATCTGTCACTTCATAAGCAATATCAGAACCTAATTTATCAAAAAGACCACCTGGTGCTTTATGGTTAATCATCACTACTTTATCATTTGTACCTTTGATAAGTTTCAAACAACTCATAGCATTTACCATTGGATGAGGAGGACCCTCTTTTGATGTATCAAAATAGTAACTACTCTCACCATCTTTGGCAAGTTTAAAACAATCTACAGTTGCACCTTCAACTTCTATCTTTTGTGCTTCACTTGGAATATGTGACATACTAAATCCTTTATCTTAAATATAAATAGATTGTAATTTAATAAGATAAAGCCCTGATTGATATATATCAATAAATAATGAAATTATTCAAAAAGAATAGTCAATGCATCTTTATCTTTAACAATATAGCTACTTCCTACCTTCTCGATAAACCCTAATTTAGCAAATTTTTTAAAAACACGCGAAAGTGTTTCCGGTGTCATATGTAGATATTGTGCTAGTTGATTATGCTTCATCTGCAATGCTTCTTGATTTTCACAAATATATTTTGCTACACGAGCTGTTGAATCCAGTACAATATTAAGCGCTATTACATCCTCTAAACATTTAATTTTCTGTGTAAGTGATTTAAAAAATGCAAAAGCAATATCAGGAGAATATAAAAAACTCTTTTTAAATTTAATAAAATCAATTTCTATTACTGAACCATCTGTCTCAAATGCAGCAGATGCTGGGTAAGGAATACCTTCAAAAACAGCCATCTCTGCAACAAGTGTTTTGTATTGAAAACGATGGAGTACTATTTCATTATTTTTCGGATCTGTCTTATAAACTTTTAAAATACCCTCAGTTAAAAGTGTTAAAAAACGAGATTCATCTTTTTCATAAAAAAGAACTTCCCCTTTTGAAAATTTACGCTTTCTTGATATTGTTGCAAGCTGTTCTAATTCTTCAGAATTTAAATTTTCAAAAAATGTAATATCTCTTAATTCATTGATATCTTGCATTATCTAATCTGCCCACTTCCATAAATTTTATACTTATATGTTGTCAGTCCTTCGATCCCCATAGGACCTCTTGCATGCAGTTTATTTGTTGAGATTCCAACTTCTGCACCAAAACCAAAAGCTCCACCATCTGTAAAACGTGTAGAAGCATTTACATAAACAGCTGCAGCATCAATTGCATTTAAAAAGCTCTCTGCAGTTTTTATATTTTCAGTAATAATAGACTCCGAATGCCCTGAACCAAAACGAACAATATGTTCAATTGCACCTTCAACACCCTCAACTACTTTTATATTTAAAATATTTGCCAAATACTCTGTATCAAAATCTTTATCAGTCGCTTTGGCTACTGTTATAATCTCTTGAGTTGAAGCACACCCCTTTAACTCTGTATGCGCTGCATCAAAAGCCTCTTTTAATTTTGGTAAAGCCTCTTTTGCCACAGCCTTATCTACAAGTAGCGTTTCCATAGCATTACATACCCCGGGACGTTGCACTTTTGCATTCAATGCAATTTTAATCGCATCTTCTAAATTTGCATCTTTATCAATATATGTATGGCACTGCCCTTTATCATGTTTTACAACACTTACCGTAGCATTTTGACTGACATACTTAATAAGCCCCTCTCCACCTCTTGGAATAATCAAGTCCACATAGTTATCCATCTTGATTAACTTTGCAACACCTTCTCTGGATGAATCAGGTATTAAAGCGATTAGCTCACGTGGCAAATCATTTTTCTCCAAGGTTGCCTGCAGCACCTTTGCAATTGCACGATTTGAGTGCTCTGCTTCTTTTCCTCCTTTTAAAACACAGACATTTGAACTTTTAAAACATAAAGCTGCTGTGTCACTAGTTACGTTGGGACGAGATTCATAAATAATACCAATCACCCCAATAGGAATAGAAACTTTTTCAATTTTCAACCCATCTTCTGTAACCCAACCATCAAGAACACGCCCTACAGGATCTTTGAGTCCTGCGATCTCTTCAATAGCAACAGCCATCGCATCAATACGTTTCTCATCCAAAAACAGTCTATCCATCAATGCAGAGGAGAGTTGGTTTTTTTCACCATCTGCCATATCTTTTGCATTTGCTTCTAAGAGCTCCATTGTATTTGCACGGAGTGCTTCTGCCATCTCTTTTAAAATCCTATTGATCTCTGCACCACTCAGCGTGTTAAAAACACGACTAGCAGATTTTGCCTCTTGTAAAAATTTTTCCATAGTTTATATCCAAATAATTTAAATTTAATAAATGGTATAATACTACCATAAAATATTTAGGACTTTTATGAAAACGATAACATTTATTGGAAATGGGAATATGGCGCTTAGTATTGCTAAAGGGTTAAAAGAAAACTATAAGATTGAAGTAGTAGGAAGAGATCTACAAAAACTCAAAAATTTTGAAAAAAAACTCGGTATTTATGTAGAAAAATATCTATTAGATGATTTCAATATAAATGATAAAACAATTATGTTGTGTATAAAACCTGCAAATGTTGAAGAGGTCTCAGCAAAACTTCAAGGTCAAGCAGATGTTTTATACTCTGTTCTTGCAGGAACAACACTTCAAAAACTCAAAAAATACTTACCAACAAAAGCAGTTGTTCGTTCCATGCCAAATCTTGCAGCATCTGTTGGCAAGTCTATGACAACACTCACAGGAGATACAAACTATAAAGAAGAAGCAGAGCTACTCTTTAGTGCCATAGGTACTACTCGCTGGTTAAACAGTGAAAAAGAGATAGATATAGCAACGGCCCTTGCAGGAAGTGGCCCGGCATATCTTGCACTCATTACAGAAGCACTTGCAGATGGTGCTGTAAAACAGGGACTTAAAAGAGATGATGCTTTAGCTATCACAAAAGGGCTTTTTGAAGGCTTTGGAAAACTTATTCAGAAAGAACATCCTGCACTGCTTAAAGATGGTGTTATGAGCCCAGGAGGAACTACAGCGGCAGGATATGCAGCACTTGAAGAAGGAAATGTCAGAAATGCCTGCATCCAAGCAGTTGAAAAAGCTTACAAAAGAGCAACTGAATTATAAACTCAGTTGCTTAA